>CAVAXR010000032.1:0-11441 GCA_963592375.1 Oribacterium sp.
AGCTCTGCTCCGCATTTTATGGATTTTTCTGGTGGTGCAAAACAATTACAAATGAGGAGAGAAACAATTATGAAGAATTATAAGAAGGCCCTGCTGATTTCCGGCATGGCACTGGTGGCTGTCAGTGCCGGTGCCTGCGGAAAGAAGGCGGAGACAGCAGAGACACAAGCAGCGGCTGCGGCCGAGACAGTAGATGAGGAAAAGGCAGAGGTACTCAGCGGAACGATTACCTCTGTAGACGGGGACAAGCTTACCGTTAATGTAAACGGCGACAGCGAGATCAGCTTCGATATTTCCTCCGCCTGGACAAATCCGGCATGGGAGCTCCATGCAGACGATGAGGTGGATATCTATTACAATAAGGCTTCCGAGGACGAGGACCTGCCGGCAGACGGCACAAAGGCTCTGGAAGTGAAGATGTCTGTTCCCTATGAGTATCAGGATGAGGACTTCAGCTACGATCCGGAAATCTACGGCGAGATCACAGCTGTGGATGAGAAGAGCATTTCCGTAAGGCAGATCATGGACGACCGTGAGACGGCCGGCGGTGCTGATGAAGAGACCGCAGCAGAGGATATGTACGGTGAGACCTATACCTTCAGCCGCGCTTCCTATGAGGTGGATATTACAGACGCCGGACTTGAGGTAGGCACCACGGGCTCCTTTGATTATATCGGTGAGCTGGGCAGCGACCCGATTCTCTATCGTGTGGTAAGCGATGACATGGCGGACAGCGATGAGGCCATGACCTTCTATCTGGAGGGTACCATCGAGAAGGTGGAGTCCGGTGTGGCTTATCTCAAGATGAATGATGATACGGTATATAAGTTTGTGGTAGAGGATGATGAAGCGCTTGAGAAGGCAGCAGAGGATCTGGTCGGCAAGGAAGCCCGGATCAGCTTCTCTGACTCTATCCGCGCAAGAGTCATGACGGCAGATACCGTGGAAGCAAAATAAAAAACACTGATAATGACAGAGGAGCCGGCTTTTGCGCCGGCTCCCCTTTATTTTTTTTTCGAAAACCAGTAGAATAGGAAAATGCTTACAAGCGGAAGGGGGAGAGACTGGACGATGACTGAAGAAGAGATCAGAAAGCATTTTGCGGCAAATCGTTTCATGCAGGAGTGTGGCATGACAATCGAAAAAATGGCAAACCGGGACGAGTTCTATGTGAAGGCGGAGGTGCTGCCGAAGTATTTTAACGGAAGCTCCCGTATCCACGGCGGCTATCTCTATACTGTGGCGGATACAGTTGGCGGTGTCAATGTGCGGCGCTATGCCAGCAAGCTGGCCACACTGGACAGCGATTTTCATTTTCTGTGCAATGAGAGCACGCGTTACGTTTACGGCTATGCGAAGCTGATCCGGAACGGCAGCAGCGTCATTGTTATGCACGTTGAAGTACGGGGCGATAATGATCAGGTATTTGCCCAGGGAACCTTTACATATTACAAATTTGACTGATACGAGGAATATTATGAAAAATCTACTGGTAGCCCAGTCCGGCGGCCCCACAGCGGCCATCAATGCCACACTGGCAGGCATCATAGAGCGCGCTTTTGACAGCGATGAGATTGACCGTATTTACGGCGCGGATTTCGGCATACAGGGCGTGCTGCAGCAGCGGTTTATCGATCTGACCGAAGCAATTCCGGCACAGGTGCGGGACGAGGTCGGAGACATTGAGAATTATGAAACCCTGGAGTCCGGTGTCTACCGTCTTCTGGCACGTCTCAGCACGACCCCGGCGGCTGCGCTGGGCTCCTGCCGCTATAAGCTGAAGGATCCGGCCGAGGACAGCAGTGAATTTGAACGGCTGATCGAAATCTTCCGGGCGCATGAGATCGGGTATTTTATATACATCGGCGGCAATGACTCCATGGATACGGTATGTAAGCTTTCAGATTTTATCCGTGCCCGCGGCATCACGGATATTCAGGTGGTGGGCGCGCCGAAGACCATCGACAATGATCTCTACGGCATTGACCACTGCCCGGGCTTCGGCTCGGCGGCCAAGTACATCGCGGCAAGCCTGGCGGAGCTTGAGCGGGAGCTGGTGGTCTATGATACGCCGTATGTGATCATTACAGAGGTAATGGGACGAAATGCCGGCTGGCTCACCGCAGCGGCTGCACTCGCGAAGGATCGGAATTCCCGGGTGCCGTATCTGATTTATCTGACGGAGGTACCGTTTGATCTGACGGCCTTTATCGAGGATGTCCGGGCGGAGCTGAAGGAAAACCGCTGCGTGATGGTGGCGGTTTCGGAAGGCATTCGGGACCGCGCCGGCCGGATGATCTGTGAGTACAGCAGTCTGAATGAAAATGCCGGCAGAAGCGGCTATGGCGGTACGGGTCTGGATGCCTTCGGGCATAAGATTACTTCCGGTGCTGCCCGGGTGCTGGAGCATGCCGTGCAGAAGAACATCGGCTGCAAGGTGCGGGCCATTGAACTGAACCTGCTGCAGCGCTGCGCGGGCCATATTCTGTCAGAAACGGATATCCGGGAGTCTCAGGAGCTGGGCCGCCGTGCGGTAAGTCTGGCACTGGAGGGCGAAAACGGCTGCATGTCTTCCCTTCGCCGCGTGTCCGGGCCGGAGGACGCCTATGCAGTGGAATACTATGCGGCGGATATTCATGAAATTGCAAACCGCGAGAAGACCGTGCCGCGGGAGTGGATCAATTCCGAGGGCAACGGTGTGACGGAGGACTGCCTTCATTATCTGCAGCCGCTGGTGAAGGGAGAACTCAGCTGCGAATTTAAAGACGGCGTTCCGTATTATGCTGTGCTGCGGCGGCGCTGACATCGCGGCTCGGCAGGAGACAGCCGGGCGGGATGCAGTCGGCGTGAACCCGGTTCGGCGGACCGGAGGTGGGAAGCTTGAAGAAACGTTATCATGAGGACGTGAAGAACGGTATGAGCCGGGTGATATTTGCGGGGCTGGCCTGTCTGGTGCAGGTGGGCTGGCTGTTTATGGCTCTTTTCCGCATGTACCGGCACTATGCGCTGCTGTCTGCGCTGGTGCATATTCTGACCGTGCTGGTGGTGCTGGGACTCTTCGGAAAGCACAGCAACACGACCATTAAGCTGAGCTGGGTATTTTTTATCCTGGCGGCGCCCTTTTTCGGGCTGGCCTTTTATCTCTTCAGCACCGGCTCGAACCTTGTGCACATCATGAGCCGGCGTTTTCGGGAAATTGACAGGCAGCTGTTTCCCTGCCTTCGAAACGATGATGAGGCCTGCCGGCATTTGCATGAGGAAAATGTCGGCGCTTCGAATCAGGCGTACTTCCTCTGGAACCGCGGGGGATTTCCGCTGTATCAGGACACGGAGGTGCGCTATTTCCCGGAGGCGGCGCAGGGACTGGAAGCCCAGAAGGCGGCGCTTCGAAGGGCGGAAAAATTTATTTTCATGGAATACCACGCGATCGAGGACCGGCAGGCCTTTGGCGAGCTGACGGAGATTCTTGCAGAACGGGCGCGGGCAGGGGTGGAGGTACGGCTTTTTTATGATGACATCGGTTCTGTGGGCTTCGTGAATGCGCAGTTCATCCGGAAGCTGCAGGCGCTGGGCATTCAGTGCCGCGTCTTTAATCCGGTGGTTCCGTTTTTTAATTTCTTCATGAACAACCGGGACCACCGGAAAATTACGGTGATCGACGGTCGGGTGGGCTTCACCGGCGGCTACAATCTGGCAGATGAGTATTTCAATATTACACATCCGCTGGGTTTCTGGAAGGACACAGGGGTTGAGCTGTGCGGACCGGCGGTGCAGACAATGACGCTGCTTTTTCTTGAAATGTGGAATGCCATGGAGAGAAAGGGGCTGGAAGACATTTCTCCCTATCTCCTGCCGCGGGACAGCTTTCCGAAATGCCCCGGAAGCGGCTTTGTGGTGCCCTATGGTGATTCGCCGCTGGATGAAAAGCGAATCGGAGAGGACGTCTACCTGAATCTGCTCAAGAATGCGAAGCGCTATGTTTTCATTATGACGCCCTATCTCATCATTACGGATGATATGGCGCGGGAGCTGACACTCTGCGCACAGCGCGGTGTGGATGTCCGGATTGTGACGCCGGGGATTCCGGATAAGAAGCTGATCTATCAGATGACGCGCTCCTATTACAGCGGACTGGCGCGGGCCGGTGTGCGGATCTACGAATATACGCCGGGCTTCTGCCATGCGAAAATGATGGTGAGCGATGATGAGCTCGCGGTGGTGGGTACGATCAATATGGATTACCGGAGTCTGTATCATCACTTTGAAAATGCAGTGCTGCTCTGCCTGTGCCCCTGTGTGACGGAGATTCGGAAGGATCTTGTGAACAGTATGAAGCAGTCGCGGGAGGTAACGACACAGTACAGCAGCAGGCGTTCCACGGCACTCCGGATCGGGCAGTGTGCGCTGCGGCTGTTTGCACCGCTTCTGTAGGTGTGCCCGGATCGGGCGGCGGAAGCCGGATGGAAAAGACAGGAACAGAAAAAGGAGAAGAGCCATGCTGCTGGCAGCGGATTGCGGAAACATTCATATGGTGCTGGGAATTCGGGAGGAGAGCGGAGAGATCCGCGAGGTTTTCCGGGTGGAGACCAACCGGAAGAAAACCGGCTTTGAATATGCGGCGGGACTCAGCCAGATTCTGGGACTGCTGTCGATTGACCGTGCGGATATTCAGGGGGTGATCCTGTCCTCCGTGGTGCCGCAGCTCACGGATACGCTGCGGCAGGCCTTTCATATGGTGACCGGGCGGCAGACGCTGGTGGTGGGGGCCGGTGTAAAGACCGGTATCCGGCTGCAGATCGATGATCCGGGAACCGTGGCGGCGGATCTGGTGGCGACTGCGGTGGCGGCCAGGAACCGGCTGCCGCTGCCGGCCATCATGATCGACATGGGGACGGCCACGACGGTAACGGCGGTCAATGCTGCCGGCTCCTACATCGGCGGTGCGATCATGCCCGGCGTGCAGCTGTCGCTGAATGCTTTGACGGAGGGAACCTCACTGCTGCCGTCCATTGAGGTGGCACCGCCGAAGCGTGTGATTGCGAGCGCCACCATGGATTCCATGCGCTCCGGCATTATCTACGGCACGGCGGGCGCGCTGGACGGACTGATCGACCGTTTTATGGAAACGTTGCCGGACGTGCAGAGCATTGTGGCGACGGGCGAGCTCTGCCGGGTGATCTGTCCCTGCTGCCGGCACAAAATTGAGATACGGGAGCATCTGGTGCTGGAGGGACTCTATGAGATCTGGAAGCTGAATCGTGATTGCCAGAAGCGGTAGAATTGGTAAAATGACTGACAACAGGAGCGAATAGCAATGGAAGTGGAGAAAACAGACAAGAGCATAGCGGTCGCCTGCGGCCTGACAGAGCTGATTTCCGCGCCCGGAAGGCCGGCGGAGGTTTCGCTGAACTGGCTGGAATATCCGCTGCTCCTTTATTTTAAGAGCGGTTCCTATACGCTGATGCTGGATCTGGAGGAGTATGACATTCAGGAGGAGTGCTTCTGTTATGTGAATCCCGGTGCCCTGTGGCGGCTGAAGGCGAAGGATGATGCGGAGGGAAAGCTGTATCTCCTGCGCTTTTCCTACGATGCCCTGCGGCCGCTGCACGGCGGCACAATGGATGCAGAGTTGCTGCGGCCTCTCAGCGAGGGAAAGCTTCGCTGTCGTGAAATGCTGGCGCTTTCGGACATCGGATATCTGGAGCTGCTGCATTCCATGAATCGCATGCTGCGGGCCTTCCGGGGAACGGCAGAGAAAATCGGAGATGAGAGCTGCCGGCATTATACGGTGAGCGCCGTGATGGATCAGCTGCTGGTGCTGGGCGAGCTCCTGCATATCATGGGACTTTGCGAATCCTTTGGCTGGTTCCGGGAGGCGGGAGAAGAGGACCGGCAGGCGAAGCTGATCAAGGATACGCTGACATATATCCGGGAAAACTACATGAACAAAATCTATATTCATGATCTGGCGGCACTCGGCGGCTTAAATGAACAGTACTACATCCGTTTTTTTAAGAGCGTGATCGGCTTGCCGCCGCTGGACTATATTAATCGCTACCGTGTGCAGCGGGCGCAGGAGCTGATGCAGAGTACGGACCGGCGCATTTATGAAATTGCGGAGGACTGCGGCTTCCACAACATCGGCAACTT
Organism: Oribacterium sp.; assembly: GCA_963592375.1. Lineage (GTDB taxonomy): Bacteria > Bacillota > Clostridia > Lachnospirales > Lachnospiraceae > Oribacterium. Next base: position 6,151 of record CAVAXR010000032.1, read on the forward strand.
TATCAAGATTTTCCGTTCATTTACGGGCATGTCGCCCAGGGAATACAAGAAAAAGGAGGATTAAACAATGACATATTACTATCCGGCTGTGATTACAAAAAAGGACAACAATGCGGGCTACCGCGTGGATTTTCTGGATCTGGACCAGTGCTACGGCGAGGCGGAGGATCTCGGCGATGCGCTGGAGGATGCACGCTATAATGGTGTAAACTGGATTCTGACCGAGCTGGAGGACCGCATGGAGCTCCCTGCCCAGACCCACCTCGACGACGTCGAGCTCAAGGAAAACCAGACATCCACCATGATCGCCCTCCTCATGCCAAGAGATGGCTGGGATGAGTGAAGGACTTTGCATCAGGCAAAGTCCGTAACGATCTGACACGTCGTGCTTGCTTCAAACATGAAAGCCGCACAAGAAGAAAAAGCTGGTGAAGCAAGACGATGTGCCTGCCGGAGGCAGGTTCATCGAGAGCTACAAGCTCGAGATGAATCCCTGGCAGGCCAAGAAATGAGATGCATCAGGCAAAGTCCTTCACTCGTCCCACTTGCCCTTGATTTCACCCTTGCCTCTATGCTATACTTTTTCGGAACTTGAACATGAAAATTCAGCAGGGAGGAAATTGTGAACAGCATACTTCTGAAAAATGCGAAGATTTTTACAAGAGACGGCTTCCGAAAGCAGGATATCCTTCTCAAGGGCAGTAAGGTTCTTTTGGATTTTTCCAATACAGATACAGCGAACGCGGCCGTTCAGGATCTGGACGGTTTGTTTATAATTCCGGGCCTCGCAGATGTACATGTGCATCTGCGTGAGCCCGGTTTTTCGTATAAGGAAACAATCCGGACCGGTACAGAGGCGGCAGCCCACGGCGGCTATACGGCTGTCTGCGCCATGCCGAACCTGAAGCCGGCACCCTCCACACTGCCCCGGCTGCAGCAGGAGCTGGACTGCATCGCGCGCGACGGACTGGTGCATGTCTATCCCTACGGCAGCATCACGGAGGAGCAGACCGGAAGAGGGGAGCTGTCCGATATGGAGGCCATGGCCCCCTATGTATGCGCCTTTTCCGATGACGGCAAGGGCATGCAGGTGGAAGAGGAAATGAAGGCGGCCATGACGAAGGCGGCGAGCCTCGGCCGCATGATCGTGGCCCACTGCGAGGATGAGGCGGAGCTTCAGCCCGGCGGATGCATACATGACGGAGAATATGCCAGGGCACACGGACATGTCGGCATCAACAATGCTTCCGAGTGGAAGCAGGTAAAGCGGGACATCGAGCTGGCACGGGAAACCGGTGTGCATTATCACATCTGCCATGTGTCCACGAAGGAGACGGTGGAGCTGGTGCGGCGTGCCAAGGCAGAGGGCGTACATGTCACCTGTGAGACCGGCCCGCATTATCTGATGTTTACCGATATGGACCTGGAGGAGGACGGCAGGTGGAAGATGAATCCGCCGATCCGCTCCGCAGAGGACAGAGCAGCATTGATCCGCGGCATTCAGGACGGAACCATTGACTGCATCATCACGGATCATGCACCGCATTCAGCGGAGGAGAAGAGCCGGGGACTGGACAAGTCGGCATTCGGCATTGTGGGACTTGAGACATGCTTCGCTTCACTCTATCACAATCTTGTGCTGCGGCATCCGGAGCACTGCGGTGACCTGCGGGTGGACCGGGCACCGGAGGGAGAGGGTGCCATCACACTGGAAAAGCTCGTAGAGCTGATGGCGGTGAATCCTCGGCGTGTTTTCGATCTGCCGGGGCCGCAGTACATTGAGGACGGTGCAGACGCAGATCTGACCGTGCTGGATTTGGATAAGAATGATATTGTGGATACGAAGAAATTTTATTCCATGGGAAAGAGCACGCTCTTCGAGGGACAGGAGGTCCGCGGTGAGGTGGCAGCAACCTATGTAGGCGGAAGATGCGTCTACGACCGGGAAAACGGTATTCACAGAGACTGAGCAGATAAACAGGAGATGGCTTGAGATGAAAGAGGTTGAATTTAAAATTCTCAGCAACAGAGAGATCGCGAAGGATGTCTTCGAAATGGTGCTGGACGGCGATACGGGAGAGATCCGGGCACCGGGACAGTTCGTGGAGATTGCACTGCCGGGGAAGTATCTCCGCCGGCCGATTTCCATCTGCGATTATGAGAAGAATCGGCTGACCCTTGTATACAAGGTGGTGGGACACGGCACAGAGGATATGAGCTACATGGAGAAGGGCGAATTCCTGAAGGTACTGATCTCCCTCGGAAACGGTTATAAAACGTCGGCAATTCCGGACGGTGCGGTACTGGCCGGCGGCGGTGTCGGCGTGCCGCCGCTCTATGCGCTCTGCAAGAAGCTGGTGGCCGAGAATAAGCACCCCTATGTGGCACTGGGCTTCAATACCAAGGACGATGTCTTCTATGTCGAGAAGTTCCGTGCGCTGGGCGTACCGGTCAATGTGACCACTGTGGACGGCTCCTACGGCGCAAAGGGCTTTGTGACGGCCATTATCGGAAGTCATAACTATGCCTGCTGCTGCGGGCCGGAGCCGATGCTGCGTGCGGTATACAATGCAGTGGAGGACGGACAGTTCAGCTTCGAGGCCCGGATGGGCTGCGGCTTCGGCGCCTGCATGGGCTGCAGCAAGCGGACAAAGAACGGCTTTAAGAGGGTCTGCAAGGACGGCCCCATCTTTACATATGACGAAATTCTGTGGGATTAAGGGGGAAAGAAGATATGATCGATATCAGTACTGAGCTTTCCGGCATCCGGCTCAAAAATCCGGTGATTCCGGCATCCGGAACCTTCGGCTACGGCAAAGAATACTGGGATCTCTATGATCTCAACCTGCTGGGCTCCATTTCCATCAAGGGAACCACGGTGGAGGAGCGCTACGGCAATGAGCTTCCCCGCATCGCGGAATGCCCGGAGGGCCTGATCAATTCCGTGGGCCTGCAGAATCCCGGCATGAAGACTGTCATTGAGGAGGAGCTGCCGGAGCTGGCAAAGCACTTCACAGATCCATTGGTGGCGAACATTTCCGGCTTTTCCGTGCCGGAGTACGTGAAGCTGGCGGAGGCCATGGACAGTGTGGATTCCGTGGGTATCCTGGAGGTTAATGTCTCCTGCCCGAACGTGCATGGCGGCGGCATGGCCTTCGGCACCTCCTGTGAAAATGTGGCCGAGGTTACCCGTGAGGTTCGAAAGGTGACGAAAAAGCCGGTATACATCAAGCTGAGCCCCAATGTAACGGACATCGTCAGCATTGCGAAGGCGGCAGAGGAAGCGGGCGCCGATGGGCTGTCCCTGATCAATACCCTGCTGGGCATGCGGATCGACATCCGCCGGAAGCGTCCGGTGATCGCCAACAAGATGGGCGGCTTCTCCGGACCGGCGATCCTGCCGGTGGCAGTGCGGATGGTATATCAGGTTTCGCATGCCGTGAAGATTCCGGTGATCGGCATGGGCGGCATTTCCACGGCCGAGGATGTGATCGAGTTCATGATGGCCGGCGCCAGTGCCGTGGAGGTGGGCGCTGCCAATCTGGTGAACCCTTATGCCTGCCGGGATATCGTGGAGGATCTGCCGATCAAGTGCGAGGAGCTGGGCATTGCGCGCCTTTCCGACATTATCGGCTGCATTGAGTAATGAATGCTGAAGACATTTGCATAAAAAACATAAAGGAGAAAAATTATGGGTAAGGACGTTATCATCGCACTGGATTTCCCCAGCGCAGAGAAGACCTACGAATTTCTGGACAAGTTTGAGCATCACGGCAGAAAGCCCTTTGTGAAGGTGGGCATGGAGCTCTTCTATGCGGAGGGACCGCAGATCGTGCGCGAAATCAAGAAGAGAGGCCACAAGATTTTCCTCGATCTGAAGCTGCATGACATTCCGAACACTGTAAAGGGCGGCATGCGTTCGCTCCGGGATCTGGATGTGGATATGACCAATGTGCACGCAGCCGGCACCATCGATATGATGAAGGCGGCCATCGAGGGACTGACCCGGGCTGACGGATCGCGCCCGCAGCTGATTGCAGTGACGCAGCTGACCTCGACCTCCCAGGAGAAGATGACCAACGAGATCCTGATTGACCGTCCGGTGAATGAGGTGGTGGTGCAGTACGCAAAGAATGCGCAGGCAGCCGGTCTGGACGGCGTGGTCTGCTCCCCGCTGGAGGCCGGACTGATCCACGAGCAGGTGGGTGCAGACTTCATGACTGTGACACCGGGTATCCGTTTTGCGGGCGACGCCGTCGGGGATCAGGCGAGAGTGACCACGCCGGAGAAGGCAAAGGCCATCGGCTCCGACTATATCGTGGTGGGCCGCTCCATTACCGCGGCAGAGGATCCCGTGGCGGCTTATGAGAAGGCTTTTGCTGAGTTTGTAACTTCACATTGAGCGAAGTCACAAACGATATGACATGTTGTGCTTGCTTCGATGTAAGGAGCAGATAAAGAAGAGAAATTCAGGAGGAAAAATATGACTACAAAGGAAGATATCGCAAAGGGACTGCTGTCAATCAAGGCTGTATTTCTGAAGCCGGATGATCCGTTTACCTGGGCTTCGGGCATCAAGTCGCCGATTTACTGTGACAATCGTCTCACACTGAGCTACCCCGAGGTGCGCAGCATGATCGAGCATGCCATCGCAGAGAAGGTGCAGGAGCTCTATCCGGAAGCGGAGGCACTCTTCGGAACCTCCACAGCCGGTATTGCCCATGCAGCTATTGCGGCAGACATTCTCGGAAAGCCGATGGGCTATGTCCGCGGCTCTGCAAAGGATCATGGCCGGAAGAACCAGATCGAGGGCCGGCTGGAGCCGGGCGAGAAGGTGGTTGTGATCGAGGATCTGATCTCCACCGGCGGTTCTGTTCTGGACTGTGTAAATCCGCTGCGTGAGGCCGGCGCCGAGGTGCTGGGCATCGTCAGCATTTTCACCTACGGCATGCAGAAGGGCCTGGATCGTCTGTCGGCAGCAAATGTAGAGAACCACAGCCTCTGCAATCTGGACACCCTGGTAAAGGTGGCAGTAGAGGAAAATTACATCAAGCCGGAGGACGAGGCACGCATCCTGAAGTTCCGTGACAACCCTTCAGACGAGAGCTGGATTTCTGGCTAAGGAGGCCCTGACGCCTTTACAAGCATCGTAGGTTGGATTGTTACGAAGATCACTAGGAGATGGATAAATGGAGAACAAAGCAAGATCGATCATCAATATTCTGGATCTCTCGGTAGAGGAGATCAATCATCTGGTAGATATTGCAAATGACATTGAAGTGCATCCGGAG
>CAVAXR010000033.1:0-11249 GCA_963592375.1 Oribacterium sp.
GAGTCTGTGCTTGTGAAATTCCGTAAGGATCGGGATCACATTGCGGAGCTGATGCATGAGGCGGAGATTGAAAAAAGAATGGCGCAGCTGGATCCGATGACAGGCATCGGAAACCGAAGAAGCTATGAAAACTACATTAAGTCAGTGTGGGAAAATGCTGACAGCAGGACGAATCCGGCGCTTGTGATCATGGATATCAATGATTTGAAGCATGTAAATGATGAGTATGGCCATGCAGCCGGTGATCAGTACATCATAGATGCGGCGGAGGCGATTCGCAGGACCTATGAGCCTCGCGCGCTGTGCTTCCGCATCGGAGGCGATGAGTTCGCAGCCGTTTTTCAGGATATGATCGAGAGTGAAGCATATTATGACGAGAGGCTTCAGCAGTCCCTTACGGAATACAACAAGTCTGCACCCTTTAAGCTGGCCATAGCGGCAGGCTTCTGCAGACTCTACAAAGAAGACGGTGCCAGAAGAACGCTGGACAAATGGCGCACCAGCGCGGATTTTGCTATGTATGAAAGAAAGAGGGAAATGAAGCAGCAGAGGTAACCGCAGAAAGGACGCCTATGTCAAAAATCGCACTTTTGGTGCCTAACGAGGAAATGTTCCGGCAGACCCATGATGTGTTGCAGGAGCTGAAGTACCGGCTGGACATCATGAAGGTCATTGAAACAGAAAATGCCGTGACAGAGGCGCGGCAGGCGATCAATCAGGGCGCCGACATTATCATCGCGAGAGGTCTGCAGGCCACGATTATCAAGCAGTATACAGATATTCCGGTGGTGGAGATCGTTCTGACAGAGCAGACGGTTATGGACATGCTGGAGAGGGCGAAGCGAATCCTCAATAAGCCGGCACCGAATGTTGCGATTGTGATGTTCAAAAATATGGCCTGCGATATGGCGGGACTGGCGGAAAAGTGCGGCGTGCAGCTGCGCGAGTATTATGTGCAGAATCCGGAGCTTCTGCATGCGTCGGCGGTGCAGGCGGTGGAGGATCGGGCGGACCTTATCATCGGCGGTGCGACGGTGCTGAAGGTGGCGGACGCGGCCGGGATACCGTCTCTTTTCCTGGCAAATACAGAGGATGCCATCGCCATTGCGATCCGGGAGGCCATGAAGCTCGGGGAGACCTTTGAAAAGGGGGAGCCGGAGAGCGAGCGGAAGCGGGAAGCGGGTGCCGCGGCCTTTGTGAATTTCCCCTATCAGAGCAGGAAAATGCAGGCGGCGCTGGAGCTGGCATCGCTCCTCGCAGAAACGGGTTGTCCGAAGCTGATCGTGGAGCCGGTGGGCACACTCTATCATGCGGTGGCCCATGCCATACATACACATTCCAGGTATGCGAAGGAAAAAATCATTTCCCATGACTGTGTGTCGGGTGAGGATGCTTATACACTTCTGTTCGGTCATCACGGACAGATTATCGAGGCCGGCAAGGGAACGGTGCAGATCAATTTCATCGAAAATCTGGATTTCCGCTCCCAGAAGAAGCTGCTGGAAATTCTGATGTTCCGAAATGTGATCGCGGTGGCCAAGGTCAGCCCCCGGGAGCTTAGGACACGGCTGATTCCGGAGCTTTACGAGCGGCTCAGACCCTTCACGATTGAAATTCCGTCGCTGGATGAGACGCCGGAGGACATTCCGCTCCTGATCCGGGAATATGTCACCATGTTGGCCGAACGCTATGGCCGTTTTCACGTCCTGACGAAGGAGGCGGAGCAGTTCCTGACGAAATGCAGCTGGCCGGGGAACCGGATTCAGCTGGAGAGCTTTCTGGAACGCCTGATTCTCTGTGCCCGGAAGCGCAATATCGGTGCGGAGGAGGTGCGGACGTTGTATGGCATGCTGTACGATGGAGAAATGCAGGCGGCGCCGGAAACAGGCAGCGGTGCAGCTGTGACGACTGCAGTGGAAACGGAGGAACCCGTGCGGGCCGCCGGAAACGCGGTTAAGGTCGTAGAGTATACAGCTGCACAAACGGACAAGGGGACAGCTGCCGCGCTGTCTGCGGCGGAACAGCTGGAGAAGACACGTCTCATGGACTGCCTTTCCCGGAATCTGGGAAATCGTACCCGCATGGCGGCGGAGCTCGGCATCAGCAAGACGACATTGTGGCGGAAGCTGAAGCAGTATGCACTGCTGTGAACAGGCAGAGTCTGATGTGCTTTTACAGAACGAGGAAGCGAGAAGGCGTATGCACGAGGCAAAAAGAGCGATAAACGTATTTCTGACGGCATTTATAGCGGTGCTGCTGTTTCCGCTGTCCGTCCGGGCCGAGGACTGCCGTGTCAAGCCGGTACGGGTGGGCTGGTATCAGAGTGATATGTTCCAGGAGGGCATGTCCGACGAGGAACCGAAAAGCGGATACTGCTATGACTATCTTCAGAAGCTGGCGGACTATACCGACTGGGAATATGAGTATGTCTACGGAAGCTGGTCCGAGCTGTATGAAATGCTGGCGGCAGGGGAAATCGATTTTATGGGCGGTGTGTCCATCACGGAGGAACGCAGGGAAAGCATGCTCTTTCCGGATTCGGAGATGGGTACAGAGGAGTATTATCTTTGCAGAAGAGCCGGAGACGATACGATCAGTACGGAGAATCGCAGCAGTCTGAACGGCAAAAAGGTGGGGCTGATCTATCATAACCTCATGTCGGATTATACGGAGCAATGGATACAGGCGCAAGGACTGGACCTGACACCGATTTACTACGACAGCTTCGAGGAGCGGGATGCGGCTCTGCAAAACGGTGAAATTGACCTGGAAACCACGACACTGGACAGCGCGCTGGCAGCGGATCGGATCCGGGAGGTGGCAAAGGTCGGAGAAGAGCCCTATTATATCGCCGTAAGCATTTCCCGGGAGGATCTGCTGGAGGAGCTTAATGAGGCCGTTACAACCATGGTCTCTGTCGACCCGTACATTCTGCAGAGCCTGAAGTATAAAAACTATGGCTCGATACTCTCCGGCATGGAGATTTCCGCAAAAGAAACGCAGTGGCTTGCGGAGCATGCTGTGATGGTGGTGGGTTATCTGGATGATTACCTGCCCTATTCGGATATGGATGAAAACGGAGAAGTCCAGGGACTTGTGACCGATGCCCTGATGAATGCTTTCGAAATCTTAAAGCTGGAAAAAACACCGGAGATACAGTATGTGGCCTTTTCCTCTTATGGGGAAATGCTGGCGGCGCTGAAAAATGAAACGATCCACCTTGCGTTTCCGGTGACCAGTGATTTATGGCAGCTCGAAAAGGAGGGAGTGCACGCGAGCTCTGAGGTGGTGTCTGACAGCGGAAGCCTGTTTTACAGGTCTGCAAACCAGAAAAAGGATATTCAGAGGCTTGCTGTAAATGAAAACAATTCCCTGCAGATCGAGTATTCAGAGCGTGTCTATCCGGATGCGGAGCTGCTGTATTATTCTGATATTGATGCCTGCCTGACTGCTGTTTTAAAAGGAGAAGCAGACGGGACAATTATGGATACGATGAGAGTGCAGTATGTTACGGAAAATGCGGACTATGACAGTCTCACATATGTTCAGCTGAGCGCGGGCACGGGGAAATGCTTCGGCGTAAAGCACGGAAACAAGGAGCTTCTGCTGCTTTTAAATCGGGCGATCCGGGCACTGGGCACGTCCTATGGCGTCGATTATTCCTATCGGTACATCGCAGGCTTATATTCCTACGGGCTGCGGGATTACCTCAAGGCGTATCTGCCGGAAATTTTTGCGGCGGCCTGCCTCTGTTCTGCGCTGATCCTCATTATCCTTATCTGGAATATCCGGAAAAAGGAGAGAGCGCTGCGGGAGAAGGAAGCACTCAGAAAACGTGCTGAGGCAGCCGACCATGCAAAGTCTGTTTTTCTCTTTAACATGTCGCACGATATCCGTACCCCGATGAATGCCATACTGGGCTTTACTGCCTTGATGAAGAAGGAGCTGGATCAGCCGGAGAAGCTGAAGACGCATCTGGAGAAGATTGAGTTTTCGGGGCAGTATCTGCTGAATCTCATCAACAATGTGCTGGAGGTGGCCAGAATCGACAGCGGGAAAGAGGTGCTGGACGAAAGCATTACGGATCTGCTGAATGAAAGGACATTGATTCTGTTTGAGAATGACATCCGGAAGAAGCAGCTGCGCTTTTGCAAGGACCTGCAGGTGGTGCACAGATATGTTTATGCGGACAGAAATAAGCTGCAGGAAATTATATCAAATCTGGTATCCAATGCAGTGAAATATACGCAGGAAGGCGGCGAAATTACAGTCCGTCTGCGGGAGGAGGCCTGTGAGAAGCCCGGGTATGCCGTGTATATTTATCAGATAAGCGACACCGGCATCGGCATGAGCGAGGAGTTTCAGAAGCAGATTTTCGAATCCTTTACGCGCGAGCGGAACTCGACGGAGAGCAGAATCATCGGTACGGGGCTCGGGATGTCCATTGTGAAAAAGCTGGTGGAGCTTATGGGCGGACAGGTAGAAGTGGAAAGCGTGCAGGGAAAAGGAAGCACCTTTACGGTACGCCTGCAGCTGCGGCTTGCAGATGACGGAGAGAAGATGCTGCAGACAGCTTCAGATCAGAAAACGCGCCCGCTGGAGCTCTCCGGCCGGCGGATTCTTCTCGCGGAGGATAATGAGTTAAATGCGGAGATCGCCATTACCATGCTGGAAGAGGCAGGCGCGAAGGTAGATCGTGCCGAGGATGGCGTTGTCTGTGTGGACATGCTGGTCAGCGCACCGGCGCAGGCCTATGATCTCATCCTGATGGATATTCAGATGCCGAAGCTGAACGGCTATGACGCGACCCGCCGGATCCGCGTGCTGGCAGACCCGCTGAAGGCCTCCATTCCGGTGGTGGCCATGACGGCAAATGCCTTTGATGAGGACAAACGCACGGCCATGGAGGCCGGCATGAACGGCCACATAGCGAAGCCGGTCAGTGTGGAAGCCATCGCCGAGACGCTTGGGGGAATTCTAAGGAAATGCTGATTAAATCAGCATTTCCTTAGAAACCTCCGGTGAAGCGATCAGATTCTGCTTCCGGAGTGCCGGATAGAGCGCCATGTAGATCACTGTGGAAATGATGGTGGAGGCCACGGCATTGATGGAGGATGCGGCGATGTTGTAGGTCAGTGTGACCTCTGCGGCCGGCTTTCCGACGATGAGAATTTTGTAGAAGTAGCCCACCAGCGGATCGAAAACGGCATTGAAGAGGAGTCCGGCGATGGCGGCGGCAAGCACATAGCGGAAGATGTGATTTCTGTCGCTGCTTCCGGAGATATGTCCGAGCTTGTGCGCCACAAAGCCGCTGATGAGGCCGATGCAGAGCTTCAGGATAAATGTCTTCGGTGCGTAGATGAGATATACCGGGTCGAGCAGATCGCCGATGGTCATGCCGATGGAGCCGGCGATGCCGCCCAGCGGGCCGCCGAGGATCAGTGCACCGAGCACCACCACGGCATTGCCGAAATGAATGGAGGTGGCGTCGCCGCCGGGGAGATAGATCTTAAATTGCAGGAAGGTGAATACAACATAGGAAAGCGCAGCAAAGAGTGCTGCCAGTGCGAGTTTGTAGGTGCTTGTGTTTTTCATAATCGTTGTCTCCTTTGAATGATCTGGCCGGCCTGTCCGCCCGGCGCTTAGGATAAAGGCATTATAATGATGAACTGACTCTGCGGAAACTACCAAAAAAGAAATAAAACATAAGACCAGATGGGCGCTTATATATAAGGACACTTTATAGCCAAATCAAGAATTCAAGTATTGGACTATGCTCTACGGAAATGGTAGGATTTAGCCATCGCAAAGAGGTGATGCACCGAAGACATGAGGAAGAGGTGCTTCGCATAAAGAATTGGGAGGACAAAACAATGGCTAAGAAGACATACGCAGAGAGAAATCTTGGATTCGATACAAAGGCACTTCATGTAGGACAGGAAAAGCCGGATCCGGCAACCGGAGCAAGAGCGGTTCCTATTTATCAGACATCTTCCTTCGTCTTCAACAATTCCGATCATGCCGAGGCGAGATTCGCACTGAAGGATGCCGGCAACATTTACGGAAGACTGACAAATCCGACAGTGGATGTTTTCGAGCAGAGAATCGCAGCGCTTGAGGGCGGCGTGGCCGGTGTTGCTGTCAGCTCCGGTGCTGCAGCCGTAACCTATGCTTTTAAGGCCGTTGCCCACGCCGGCGATCACATCGTATCTGCAAAGAACATTTACGGCGGCACCTACAACTTCCTGGCCCATACCTTCCCGGATGCCGGTGTTACAACGACCTTTGTAGAGCCGACCGATCTTGCGGGTGCCGAGGCGGCCATTCAGCCGAACACCAAGGCGCTCTATATCGAAACCCTGGGCAACCCGAACGGCGAAGTGACAGACATTGAGGCATGGGCAAATGTTGCACACAAGCACGGACTGCCGCTGATCATCGACAATACCTTTGCAACTCCGTATCTGATCCGGCCGATTGAGTACGGCGCAGACATCGTAGTTCATTCCGCAACCAAGTTCATCGGCGGACACGGTACCACACTGGGCGGCATTATCGTAGATGCGGGCAGGTTTGACTGGGCCTCCAAGGGAGACAAGTGGCCGTGGCTGGTGGAGCCGAACGCTTCCTACCATGGTGTAAGCTTCGCAAAGGACACGGCACCGGCTGTGATTGCCACCTACATTCGTGCCATTGTGCTCCGCGACGAGGGTGCATGTCTCGCACCGCTCAATGCATGGCTGCTGCTGCAGGGCATTGAGACACTGGCGCTTCGTGTGGAGAGACACGTCTCCAACGCTCTGGCGGTGGTGGATTACCTGTCGAAGCATCCGCAGGTGGAATCGGTTTCCCATCCGGCTGCGACCAAGGATCCGGCCCAGAAGGCACTCTACGAGAAGTATCTTCCGAACGGCGGCGGCTCCATCTTCACCTTCAATATCAAGGGCGATGAGCGGAAGGCCAAGGACTTCATCGACAATCTGGAGCTCTTCTCCCTTCTGGCAAATGTTGCCGACGTGAAGTCGCTGGCCATCCACCCGGCTTCCACCACACACTCAGAGTGCAATGAGGACGAGCTCGTGGATCAGAACATCCAGAGAAACACCATCCGTCTTTCTATCGGCGTTGAGAACATCGCCGACATCATCGAAGATCTGGATGAGGCGTTCAAAATCGTAGCAGAATAAAATATATTTCTTTTGGAGGCGCACAGCTTGGCTGTGCGCCTCTTTTGATGCCTGCATTTATGAATCTTTGTTCTTAACAAACTTGAACATTCGTTCAACATATGCTATACTGTGGGTATCAGACAGACGGCGGAGGGAAAATGCATGTCCATTCAATTTGTCTTCGGCGGTGCGGGCGCCGGAAAAACGGAATATCTGATGCGGCGGATGCTCAGGGAGGCACCGAAGGACTTTCGGAAGCAGTGGATTCTGCTGGTGCCGGAGCAGGATACGCTGGCGATGCAGCGGCGAATCCTGGCACACCCGGAAAATAAGGGGCACGGCATCCTGAACATTGATGTGCAGAGCTTTCAGCGCATGGCATACCGGGTTTTCGAGGAGCGGGGCATTGCACTGCCGCGCATTATTGATGACCTTGGAAAGATTATGATCCTGCGGGAAATTCTCGGAAAGCTGGCGCCGAAGCTCAGCCTATACAAAAGCCAGCTGAACAAGCCGGGCTTTCTGGACCAGCTGAAGTCCCAGATCTCCGAATTCTATCAGTATCGAATTGTGCCGGAGACATTGGATCTTGTGGCGGAGCGGACGGACTCCCCCTATGTCCGGAGCAAGCTGCATGATCTTGCATTGATCTTCGAGGCGTTTCTTTCCTATATGGAAAGCCATGGCTTCATGGCCGAGGAGGAGCTGCTGGACCGGCTCTATGAGGCACTGCCGGAATCCCGGATTTTTGACGGTGCGGAGCTGCTTTTCGATGGCTTTACAGGATTCACACCGGTGCAGCTTCGCATTCTGGAGGAGCTGCTGCCGAAGGTGAGCGGCATACAGGTGGCCATCTGCCTTCGTGATGATGAAACGGAGCGTGTGTACGAAAGCTGCGGGCCGGAGGATCTCTTTTATCTGAGCCGCCAGACGGCACAGAAGCTCAGCAAAATGGCAGAGCAGCTGAACATTCCGCTGCTGCCGGCCGTGGATCTGAACCGCTATGATGCAGTCACAGGAGAGCCAAGGCAAATGCAGGCGCCGCTGCCGCGCTTTCGCATGGCGCCGGCCATCGGCAGGATCGAACAGCGGCTGTACCGGCAGGAGGCCGGTGCGCTGCCGCAGGAGCCGGCAGAGCAGACAGCATTTGAGGCAGAGCAATGGAAGGATACGGTATCCATCTGGGAGGCGCCGGATCAGAAAAGTGAAATTGAATTTATTGTTTCGGAGATCGAGCGGGCCGTCCGGGAGGAGGAGCTGCGCTATCAGGATATCGGCATCATGCTGACGGCACCGTCGGATTACCGGGATCTTGTGTTCAAGACCTTTTCCGAGGCGGGCATTCCCTATTTCTTTGACGACGCGGGAAGTCTGCTGGATTCTCCCTTTGCCGAGGTAATGCGGGCGGCGCTCGCAGCTGTGGACCAGGGCTTCAGCTTTGATGCGGTGCTGCGTTTTCTGCGGGCGCTTCCGAAGGAAACACCTGCGGAGGAAAATGAGATCGACCTCTTCGAGAACTATCTTCGGGAAAGAGGACTGCGCGGTCCTGCCGCCTACAGCCGGGAATGGGAGCAGTATGAGAAGCTGCGTGTGAAGTGGATGACGCCGCTGCTTTCCATGCGGGAAAAAACAGCGGAGAGAAATGCTGCGGTTTCTGTGCGGGTACAGGCGCTGCGGGAGCTGCTGAGCGAGCTCAGAGCCGAAGAAATTGTGCTGCATATGGCGGAGCATCAGGAGCAGGAAGGCGAGCAGAACCGGGCCGAGGCACTGCGACAGGGGATTACGGCGCTTTATCAGGTGCTGGACAGACTGTCAGAGCTGCTGGGAGAGCTGCCGATCTCCCGGGCGGAGTTCCGGGAAGTACTGGATGCCGGTATTCAGGAAGCGGCGGTACGCATGATTCCGGCGACTCTCGATCAGGTGGTGATCGGCGACATTACCCGTTCCCGCTTCCAGTCGCCGCGGCGCTTCTTCCTGGCGGGGGCGAATGCATCGCTGATTCCGAAGGCGGATTCCGGCAGCAAGCTGCTGGGAGACCGGGAACGAAAGCTCTTCCGGGAAGCGGAGATCGAGCTGGCACCGGACCGCATGGAGGACGCGCTGGTAGGGCGCTTTTATACCTATCGTGCCCTGCTGAATCCTTCCGGAAGACTGGTGGTCAGTTATCCGCTGAAGGGAAGAGCCGGAAAGGCACTGAAGCCGGCCGGATTGATTGCGGAGCTTTGCGAGCTGCTGCCGGGACTCCGGGTGCAGTCGCTCCGGAAGAAGGAAAAGAACATTTATACCGAAAAGGAATTGCTGCGGGAGCTGTCCCGGGCCCTGCCGGAGCTGCTGCTTCATTTTGGAAAAGAGGAAACGGCGGAGGAGGGGCGTTTGCTGGACAAGCTGAAGCTGCTGTATGAGAAGCCGGAGAGCTGGAAGTCGGCCCGGCAGCTGCTGGCGGCAGCATTTACCCGCTATACAGAAAGCCGGCTGGAGCTCTCGGCTGCGGAGGCGCTTTACGGGCAGATGATCAGCGGCTCAGTCACGAGACTGGAGCTCTTCAACAGCTGTGCCTTTGCACATTTCCTGAAGTACGGGCTGCGGCTTTCCGAGCGGAAGACCTATGAGGTGCAGGCCTTTGATCTGGGAACGCTCTATCACAGCGCCATCGAGCAGGCCTTCCGGATGGCAAAGGAGGAGGGAAAGCAGCTTTGGGAGCTGGATGAGGCGGCACTGATGTCGCTGTCGGAGCGGGCTGTGACCGCCGCCGGCGAGGACTCCGGCGGAAAGCTTCTGTCGGAGAGTGCCCGGAACCGGTATCTGCTGCGAAAGCTCAGAGACATCACAGAGACCACACTGCGGGTGCTGGCGGAGCAGCTGCAGCGCGGTGATTTTCAGACGGCGGAGACGGAAAAGAGCTTTGATCTGGTGCGGCACGGTCTCCGGCTGAACGGGCGCATTGACCGGGTGGATCTCTGTGAGGACGAGGAGCGCGTCTATGTGCGCGTCATTGACTATAAGTCCGGGAAGACGGTCTTTGACCTGAATAAGGTATACAACGGACTGCAGCTGCAGCTTGCGGCCTATATGAATGTGCTGCTGACAAATCTCCGGAATCGCTGTCCCGAGAAGGAAATTGTGCCGGCCGGCATGTTCTACTATCATATCGATGACCCGATTCTGCCCTATGTACCGGGACAAAGCGAGGAGGAAACCGAAGCAGACCGCCTGCGGGTACTGCGGATGGACGGTCTTATCAATACGGATCCGGAGAGCATCCGGCACATGGATCGGGAGGCGAAAAAGGAATCGGACATTGTGCCGCTGACGCTGAAGGACGGTGCGGCGGATCCGAAGAAGAAAGCATCGGCTTCTACTGCCATGTTCCGCGCACTGGAGCGCTTCCTGGACGAACGGCTTCAGCGGGATGGGCAGCGGATACGGGAAGGCGAGATCGGCATTCATCCGATCCGGGAGAATCAGAAACGAAACAGCTGCAGCTTCTGCCCCTATCATGCGGTCTGCTGCTTTGATCCCCGGCTGGAGGGCTTCGCCTACCGGGAGCTGGAGGGCTTGAAGCCGGAGGAGATCTGGGCGCGGCTCACGGAAAAGAAGGACGAGAAACAGGAATAAGAAGGATTAGGAGAGGACTATGGGAGTGCAGTGGACAGAGGAACAGCAGGAGGTCATCCGGCACCGGGAGGGAAATCTTCTGGTGGCAGCAGCGGCGGGCTCCGGCAAGACCGCAGTGCTGGTGGAGCATATTCTGGAGCGAATCACCGATCCGGCGGATCCGGTTTCCCTTTCGGAAATGGTGGTGATGACCTTTACGGATGCTGCGGCACAGGAAATGCGTGAGCGGATCCGGAAGGGACTGCTGGAGCGGCTTCGGGCAGAGCCGCAGAATGAACGGCTGGTGCGGGAGGCCGGAAATATACAGAATGCGGACATCTGTACGATCGATGCCTTCTGTAAGCACCTGATCACAGAGAATTATGCCGTGATCGGGCTGGATCCTGCCTTCCGTCTGGGCGAACAGGGCGAGCTGAGTCTGCTGCAGGGAGATATCATCCGGGAGCTGCTGGAGCAGCATTATGA
>CAVAXR010000034.1:0-10807 GCA_963592375.1 Oribacterium sp.
GTTCCGTAACCCATGATCGCTACCTTCATTAATGCCCTCCCTGTGTCTGTTGTCAGCCCGGCGTGCTTTCCTGTGCCAGGATCTTTACATACTGTACCTTATCCATCTGTTCAATCTCACGAATCATATCCGTGATATTCCGGGTATCGCTCCGCACCTCCGCCGAAATGGTCAGTGTGGCAATGCCGTTAACCGGAATCGACTGGTGAATGGTCAGAATATTGGCTCTGTACTCAGAGATCTTCGAGCAGATCTTCGAAATAGACCCCAGCTCGTCAATCATCTGCACCACCAGCGTTACAGTCTTGCCCTTGGAATTGTCATAAAACGGATAAATGTCATCCTTATATTTATAGTAGGAGGAGCGGGAAATTCCCGCGGTTTCCGCCGCTTCCTGGATGCTCATATTTTTTTTCGATTCCAGCAGCCGCTTTACCTCCACCACCTTCCGAAGCACCTCCGGAAGGGCATTGGTCCTCACAACGTAATAATCCGATTCCCCTGTCATCCCTTTTACCTCAACGCCACTTATTCGCCGCCCTGCACCTTGCGATCCGGACAGCCCAGCTGCATCCATTTCAGATATCCGGTAATGAAGCGGTCGATATCTCCGTCAAGCACAGCATCCGTATTGCCGGTTTCCTCTCCGGAACGAAGGTCCTTCACCATCCGGTACGGCTGCAGCACATAGGAACGGATCTGGGAACCCCAGCCGTTGTCCTTCACCTCGCCGCGGATACCGGCCAGCATGGCCTCCTGCTCTGCCTTCTGCTTCAAATACAGCTTGGCCTTCAGCATCTGCATTGCCTTGGCACGGTTCTGCACCTGGGAACGCTCCTCCTGGCAGGCCACCACGATGCCCGTCGGAATATGGATCAGTCGTACAGCTGAAGATGTTTTGTTGATATGCTGTCCGCCGGCACCGGAGGAACGGAATACCTCCATCTTGATTTCATCGTCCCGTACCTCTATGTCGATATCCGTCTCAATATCCGGCATGACATCGCAGGAAACAAAGGAGGTCTGACGCTTGCCCTGGGCATTGAACGGAGAGATACGAACCAGTCTGTGAATGCCGGACTCGGAACGAAGATATCCATAGGCATACTCGCCATCCACCTCAATGGTCACGGACTTGATGCCGGCCTCGTCACCCTCCAGGTAATCCAGCACCTTCACGGTAAAGCCATGACGCTCCGCCCATCTGGTATACATGCGGTAAAGCATGCCGGCCCAGTCATTGGACTCGGTGCCGCCGGCACCGGCGTTGAGACGCAGAATGGCATTCATCTGGTCATATTCGCCGGAAAGCAGAAGACGTGTACTCATGGTCTCCAGCTTCTCCGAAAAATCATCCAGCATTTCCCGGATCTCCGGAATCACTTCCGCATCATCTTCCTCATTGCCCATTTCAATCAGGGCTCCGATATCCTCATAGGTCTGCTGCAGACTTTCGTAATTCTCCACATCATCCTTCAGGTGTTTGTTTTCCGTAGACAGCCGATTGGCCTTGTCCGGATCTGTCCAGAAATCCGGCTCCTCCATCATACGGTCCAGCTCTACGATGCGCTTCTTTTTGTTTTCAAGGTCCAGAGAAGCCCCCAGATGCTGCAGGGGCTCCTTTCTGGTACCCAGCTCATATTTAAACTGGTCAAATTCAATCATTTTCTACTCCCATCCTTAGACCGATACCGTATCGTCCTTCTCTTCTGCCGCATGGTTTGCAGACACCTGCTGCAGCATCTGCTCATATACCTCTCGGCCGTGGCAGTTCTTGAACTTCTTGCCGGAACCGCACGGACACGGATCATTCGGATAAATCTTCCGCATCTCGCGGCGCTTCGGTGCCCGCACACTCTCTTCCCGGTTGGTGCCGGTCGGTTTTGCCACCTGCTCTCTCTCCACCTTCTGCTCAATCTTCAGGCTGTAAAGAATCCGCACTGCCTCCTCACGAATGGAACGGGTCATGTCCTCAAACATCTCATAGCCGGTGATCTTGTACTCCACCAGCGGATCCTTCTGCCCGTAAGCCTGCAGTCCGATACCGTCACGCAGAATGTCCATGTCGTCAATGTGGCTCATCCACTTCTGATCGATCACCTTCAGCATGATTACACGCTCTGCCTCACGCATCTGCTCCGGATTCGGGAACTCCGCCTCCTTCTGCTCGTAGAGACGAATTGCCTGCTCCTTCAGCATCTGCTTGAATTCATTCTTCTGCATGCTCTCATACTGCTCTTCGGTGAGCTGCAGCTTCGGCAGCGGGATGATGCTCATCAGTGTATCATTAAGACCGCTGAGATCCCAATCCTTTGCTGTCTGATCCTCGGCAACATTGGCATCCACATAGTTATCTACGATGTCGGTGATGAACTGGATGATCATCGGGCGCATATTGTCGCCCTCCAGCACCTTCTCACGCTCCGCATAGATCACGTCACGCTGCTCGTTGTTCACCTCATCATACTTCAGCAGGTTCTCACGAATGCCGTAGTTGTTCAGCTCGATCTTCTCCTGGGCCTTCTCAATGGCTCTGGAAAGCATCTTGTGGTGAATCTGCTCTCCCTCCGGAACTCCCAGCGCCTCGAACATGCTCATCAGCTTCTCAGAACCGAAAAGACGCATCAGATCATCTTCCAGGGAAATGAAGAACTGTGACTGTCCAATGTCGCCCTGTCGTCCGGAACGGCCGCGCAGCTGATTATCGATTCGTCTGGACTCATGACGCTCTGTACCGATAATGTGCAGACCGCCGGCAGCTCTTGCCTCCTCATCCAGCTTGATATCGGTACCACGTCCTGCCATGTTGGTGGCAATGGTTACGGCGCCGCATACACCGGCCTCGGCTACAATAGCAGCCTCCTTCTCATGGAACTTTGCGTTGAGGACGCTGTGCTTGATGCCCCGCTTCTTCAGCATGGCCGAAAGCATTTCCGAAGTCTCGATGGCGATGGTGCCCACCAGTACGGGAGCGCCGGTGCCGTGAATCTTCTCAATCTCGTCCACAACCGCCTTGAACTTTTCCTTCTTGGTCTTGTATACAGCATCGTCCAGATCGACTCTCTGTACCGGGCGGTTTGTCGGAATACAGATAACATCCATGAAATAGATGTTCCGGAACTCCTTCTCCTCCGTCTGCGCCGTACCGGTCATGCCGGACTTCTTGTCAAACTTATTAAAGAAATTCTGGAAGGTGATGGTCGCCAGAGTCTTGGACTCACGCTTAACGTTTACGTGCTCCTTCGCCTCAATGGCCTGATGAAGACCGTCGGAATAGCGGCGGCCCGGCATGATACGGCCGGTGAACTCATCTACGATCAGGATCTCATCGTCCTTCACCACATAATCCTTATCCTTATGCATCAGGTTATTGGCCCGCAGTGCCAGGATGATATTGTGCTGGATCTCCAGATTCTCCGGATCTGCCAGGTTCTGAATGTGGAAATACTCCTCCACCTTCTTGACACCGTCCTGTGTCAGGTTAACGGTCTTTTCCTTCTCATTTACAATGAAGTCGCCGGTCTCTTCGATTTCCTCGCCCAGAATGGCATTGATCTTCGAGAACTCTGCGGACTCCTCGCCCTTTACCAGCTGTCTTGCCAGGACATCGCAGACCTCATAAAGCTTCGTGGACTTGCCGGACTGGCCGGAAATGATCAGCGGCGTTCTGGCCTCATCGATCAATACGGAATCCACCTCATCGATGATACAGAAATGCAGTCCGCGGAGCACCTGCTGCTTCTTATAAATCGCCATGTTGTCGCGGAGATAGTCAAAGCCCAGCTCGTTGTTCGTCACATAGGTGATATCGCAGCCATATGCCGCCTGTCTCTCCTCAGAGGTCATCTCATTCAGAACAACGCCGACCTTCAGTCCCAGGAACTCATGTACCTGGCCCATCCACTCCGCATCACGCTTTGCCAGATAGTCGTTTACTGTAACGATATGAACGCCCTTCCCCTCCAGCGCATTCAGATATGCCGGGCAGGTGGAAACCAGTGTCTTACCTTCACCGGTACGCATCTCGGCGATACGTCCCTGGTGCAGCACAACGCCGCCGATGAGCTGTACCGGGTAGTGCTCCATTCCCAGCACTCTCTTTGCCGCCTCACGGACTGTTGCAAATGCCTCCGGAAGCAGATCATCCAGTGTCTCACCGTTGGCCAGACGCTCCTTGAACTTCGGTGTCTGTGCCTTCAGCTCTTCATCAGACATCGCTGCCATCTGATCATGCAGGGACAGAATCTTGTCTACCTTCGGCCGGATCATCTTCAGCTCTCTGTCAGAATGCGTTCCGAAAACCTTTTCAAAAATATTCATCCGTTAACTTACTCCTTTATAATGAAAAACAAGGTTTATCCTATACTTTTGGCTATAACTTGTAGAATTCTATCACTAATGCTTTCTTTATTCAACTATGAAACTTTTTTCCGAAAATTTCGCAATTCCGTATGGAATATTTTTTCGAATTATGCTATAGTATGGACATAAGAGAAATGTCTTTTCGAAGACATTTCCCAAATCTGACAGCTCCGGAGGAGCCGTCAAAAAGAAGGGAGCGGCGTTTATGAAGTTTAATATCACTGGTAGAAACGTCAACGTAACTGATGGTCTGAGACATATGGTTGACAAGAAGCTCGGCAAGCTTGACAAATTCTTTAAGCCCGAGACAGTCTGCACCGTTACACTCTCTACGCAGAAGGATCTGCAGAAAATCGAGGTTACCATCCCGGTAAAGGGCACAGTTATTCGTGCCGAGGAAGCAAGCACGGATATGTACCAGTCCATTGATCTGGTTGAGGATGTACTGGAGAGACAGATTCGCAAGTACCGCACGAAGCTCATTGATCGGAAGCAGAACACACAGCCCTTCACCGATGCCTTTATCGAGGAAGAGGAGGAAACCACAGAGCCCGAGATTCAGATTCTCCGCACAAAGCAGTTTGATTTGAAGCCCATGACCCCCGAGGAGGCCTGCCTTCAGATGGAACTGATCGGTCACAGCTTCTTTGTTTTCGAAAATGGTGACACGGGTCTTGTAAATGTTGTATACAAGAGAAAGGGAAACACCTACGGACTGATCGAGCCGGAAGGATAAGCATCATATAGAACAACCGTTCAGAACCACATCGCTCTATTGAATAGTAGATACGGAAAAGCGTGCAGCCGATGGCTGCACGCTTTTTTTGCGTTTCCTCCCCCGCTCACAAATTCCGTTCCCTTCGGTTTGCCTGCCGCCGCAGGGCCTCTCCAATGTTGGTCAGGCAGAGCAACGTCACCACCAGAAACAGCCCCGGAATCGCAATGATCCACCAGGCATGGCCGGACACTGCCTTTTCTGCCAGACTCAGCATGCTTCCCCAGGAAATCGTCTCCAACGGAAGGCCGATCCCCATATAGCTGAGTGTAGATTCCATCGTAATGGCCGTGCAGACATTCATAACCGCCATAAAAAGTATCGAGGCAGCGAAATTCGGCAGCAGGTGGCGGCGCAGAAGATAGAAGAAGCTGCCGCCCATGGCCCGGGCCGCCGTCACATATCCGCAGTTCCGCATCTGCCGCACCTCAGTGCGCACAACCTTGGCCATGCCGGCCCAGCTGGTAACGCCGATGGCTGCCGAGAGACTTAGGATGCCTGCCTTTCCGAAGGCTGCCTGCAGCAGAATCACCAGCAGCAGATTCGGCACGCTGAAAAAGATCTCGGCACACCGCATCAGCAGTGCATCCAGCCGGGCCGGTGCACAGCCGCTGACCGCACCGTAAAGAATCGCGATGGCGGCTGCCAGCAGCGAAGCCAGCACGCCGATGGTCAGGGATATCCGTCCGCCGGACCAGATCATGGAGAAAATGTCCCGCCCCATGGTATCTGTACCGAACCAGAAGGTCCGCCCCGGCGGAGTACTGCAGTTCAGAAGATCCATATAGGAAGGATCCTTCGGCATGATCCATTCTGCACATAGACAGCCCAGAAGAATCATTCCAAAAATCATCAGAGAAAGCAGCGGTTTCCCCTGATGCCAGGGTATTTTTCTCTGTGCCGGCGGCTCCGGCTGCGGCCGGATTCCCACAATGTGGAAGCGCGGATCGGAAACAGTCTGCTGCACGCCGACATTTTCCACCGACTGCAGCCCTGCCGGCAAGGCTTTTTCTGCCGGTTCTTCATTTGCCGGCGCATCTATATAGGCACTGTCGATCGGATGCATTCTGTCCGCTACCTCTGCCGCGACAGCTTCCTCTGCACTTTCCTCGTTTTCACAGCCAATCTGCGTATTCCGTTCTCCGCAGCTCAGCCGCAGACGCGGATCCACCCACTCATTCAGCTTGCCTGCCGCCATACTGCAAAGCATCACCAGCACGCCGGACAGGATACAAAGCAGCATCAGCAGGTTGTAATCCTTATAGCGGGCGCTTTCATAGGCCAGTGTCCCCAGACCGGGGTACGAAAACACGGTCTCTGTCACATAGGTCCCCCCAAGCACATGGGGCACGGCCATTGCCATGATGCTGAGATAGGACGGCATGGCACCGCGCAGACAGTGCGTCAGCAGAATGCGCCCCTTTCGCAGTCCCTTGGCTCTGGCCAAAAGCACATAATCCCCGCGGATTTCCTCCAGCATACGGTTCCGCATCAGAAAGGCATAATACCAGAGGTGGCTCAGGACAACCACCGTCAGCGGCAAAATGAGATGCCGCAGCCGGTCTGCGAAATCCGTTTCCCGACCCGCACTGTATGCGCCGGCACTCGGCAGCCAGTGCAGCCCGGCAGAAAAGATCAGGATCAGCACCAGAGACAGCCAGAATTCCGGGATGCAGCTGCTGATGGTTCCGATACAGCAGAAAAAGCGGTCCAGGATTCCATTCTCCCGCCACGCACAAAGGATTCCCAGCAGGGCAGAGCCCAAAAAAATCAGCAGAAATCCGACACCGCCCAGCAGCAGGGTATTTCCCGCACGATTCCGGATCACCGTCAGCACATTCTGTTTATACTTATAGGAAATGCCGAAATCCCCATGCAGCGCCGACTGCAGCCAGTGCACATACTGAACCGGAATACCGTCATTCAGTCCGAGCTTCTCTTCTGCACGACTTCGTTCCTCTGTGCTCATACGCTCCACGCGGTCTCCGTAATAGGAGACCAGCGGATCTCCCGGTGTTATTCTGGAAATGAAGAAAACCGCTGTGGAAAGGACAAAAACACCGGCCAGCAGGGCCAGGGCCGCACGGAGGCAGCCCGGCAGTCTTTTATCCGTACTCATGTCCTCTCCTTTCCCGCTCCGGCACCGAATCCGTCTTTGGAATTGCCGCCAGAAGCTTTTTTGTATACGCATGCTGCGGATTCCGGAAGACTTCCTCTGTCGGTGCCGCTTCCAGCAGCTTTCCCTGATAGAGCACACCGACCCGGTCGCACAGAAAGCGTACCACAGACAGATCATGGGCGATAAAGAGAAACGTGAAGCCATGCTCCTGCTGCAGATGGCGGAACAGATTGATGATCTGTGCCTGAATGGAAACATCCAGTGAAGCGACCGGCTCATCCGCCACCACAAACTCCGGTTCCATGGACAGCGCCCGGGCAATGGCAGCCCGCTGTCTCTGTCCGCCGGACAACTCGGAGGGATATTTATCCATATACCCGGCATCGAGACCCGTGTAATGCATCTGAAATTCTGCCTCGGCCCGGAGCGACCCGCGCGGCGAAAGCCGCTTCTGAATCCGCATCGGCTCCGTAACAATATCCCATAGTTTCATGCGGGGATCGAGGCTGGAGGCAGAATCCTGAAAAATGATCTGCCTCTCTGACTGCAGCATATGCCGGTTCGCCCGAAAGCTCCCCGGATCCAGGATATCGATTCCCTTATACAGGATGTGCCCGGCAGAGGGCTTCAGCAGATTCATCACGCAGCGCGCAATCGTAGACTTTCCGGAGCCCGATTCTCCCACCAGCCCGAAGATTTCTCCCTTTCGGATTTGAAAGGAAACATCATCCAGCGCCTTGGCCGTTCGTCCGCCCGGAAGCGTATATGTCTGCGTCAAATGACGTACCTCCAACAGAAGCTCCGCATTCTCAGGAACCGGTTTGCGCGGATGTACCGCTATCTTCGGCAGCTCTGCAGAAGCTTCCGCTTCCTGCGGCGCCCGGGGATCCAGCGCCCAGCTCGCCGCAAAATGTGTTTCCGAGACCGGGAGCATGGGCGGTTCCTCTTCATAATCAATGGCCAGCGCCCTTACATTGCGGCAGGCAAAGGCATCTCCCTTCGGCGGGTCGATTAATGTCGGCGGCATTCCGGGAATGGTATACAAAGCAGCCTTTCCCAGAGAGGCCGACGGAAGCGCCCGCATCAGCCCTCTGGTGTAGGGATGTCGCGGATCGTTAAAAATCTCATCAGCCGTTCCCAGCTCCACGAGCTTTCCGGCATACATGACGGCCACACGGTCCGCCGTCCGGGCCACAGCCGCCAGATCATGGGTCACAAGCACAATCGATGTGCCCAGCTTTTCACGTATATCGCGGAAGAGCTTCAGGATCTGGGCCTGCACGGTCACGTCGAGTGCCGTGGTCGGCTCATCGGCAAAAAGAATCTCCGGATTTCCCGCAAGGGCTGCCGCCAGCACAGCCCGCTGCCGCATACCGCCGGAAAACTGCTGCGGATACTGACGGCTGCGCTCTGCCGCATGGTCGATGCCGACCAGCGTCATCAACGCCTCTACCTCCTCCTGCAGCTGTCTTCGGGAAGTATTTCGCGGTCCATGGATAACATTTTGCGATCCGCAGATAGCTCGTTGCTGCCCACGAGCAGCATTTCTCTCCCTCTGCTTCACCGCTTCCGCAATCTGGTCACCGATGGTCATCGCCGGATTCAATGCGGTCATAGGATCCTGAAACACCATCGAAAAACGGCTGCCCCGCAGACCGCACATTTTTCGCTCCGGATAGCCGGTGATGTCCTCCCCGTCCAGCAGGATCTGACCGGACTTCTGCCGTGCAGAGGCCGGAAGCAGCTTCATGATGCTGCGGCACAGTGCACTCTTTCCGCAGCCGGATTCTCCCACCAGCGCCAGAATTTCTCCTTTTTTTAAAGAAAAGCTCACATCACGCACCGCCTGCACTTCCCCCTGACGGGTGAAAAAGCTGACCGATAAATGCTTAACCTCCAAAGCCTCCTGCATATTCACTCTACTCCATTGTCCAATCCTTCACGTTCCAGAAAATGCCGACACCGTGATGTCCCAATACCGTATCACTGCGGATTCCCTGAATCGCAGATTTCGCCACGTAATTCGCGTCGATATAGCAAATGAAGGCAAATGCAGGATCCTCCGCCAGTGCCTCCTGAAAGCCATTATAGTTCTCACGACGCAGTGCCGGATCATCCGTCTGCCGCGCCGCCGTCAGATACTCATCCACCAGCGCATTGGAATAGCCCGAATAATTCGCGCCCTTGCCTGTGCCGAAAACCTTGTAGGTATGGTCATCCGCATCAAACGGACTGCCCCATCCGATCAGATAAGCCTGCTGCCCGGTCCAGTCTACCTTCACCGGAATCTCCACCGTCACATTGATTCCGATTTCCCGCAGCTGCTGGGCCGCTGCCTGTGCCATGTCGAGCCGGACCTGATCTCCGGCGCCTACGCTGATAACAAAACCGATCTCCTCACCGTTCCGCTCGTAGAAGCCGTCTTTTCCCATTACACAGCCCGCAGCCTCCAGCAGCGTCTTTGCCTTTTCCGGATCGTAATCGTAATGCTCTACATTTTCGTTGTTATATACATTTCGCTGCAGGGGGCCGTAGGCCGTCATTCCCTGTCCCAGAAGCACCGCATCGATAATGGCCTGCCGGTCAATGCCATAGCAGATTGCCGGAATCAGATCTCTGTTTTTCTGCCAGTATTCGTTCTGAAAATTAAACATAATGCCGCGGTAATCCGAGGTCTTCATGTCATAGCAGCGGAAGCCGTCATTATCCGCAAAGTTCCGGGCATCCTTCGGTGTCAGAAGCGCGAGATCCAGCTCCCCGGTCTGCATCTGCAGCGCCTTGGCATTGTCATCCGGAACGATCTTAAAGATAATGCGGTCGATCTTCGCCCCCCCCAGGAAGTACGCTT
This sequence comes from Oribacterium sp., assembly GCA_963592375.1. GTDB lineage: Bacteria > Bacillota > Clostridia > Lachnospirales > Lachnospiraceae > Oribacterium. The sequence goes on from CAVAXR010000034.1 coordinate 10,105, forward strand.
CATTTTTCACCAGCGTGATCATCTGTCCTTCTTCCCAGTCCTCCAGCTTATAGGGGCCCGTTCCGATCGGATGCCGAAAAAAGTCTGACGTCTGCATATCCTCGCCCTCAAGCAGATGCTTCGGCAAAACCGCCATGGTCATATAATCGAGAAATGCCGCATTCGGCGCTGCCAGCCGGAAGGAGACCGTATAGGGATCGATGACGTCAATGCTTTCCACATCCTCATAATTCGGCGCATTTTCGGAACCATTCTCCGGATCCATAATTGCCTCAATGGTAAACTTCACGTCCTCTGCCGTAAATTCCTCGCCGTCATGCCACTTCACGCCCTCCTGCAGATGAAAGGTGTAGGTACAGCTGTCGGCATCATAGGTCCAGTCCTTTGCCAGCGCGGGCACCACCTGATTTTCTCCGTCGTGCGCCGTCAGCCCGTTGAATATCAGAATGTTGATTTCTCCGTGCTCGTCCATTGCCGGATTGATGCGCGTATAATCGCCGCTGCCGTATACCAATGTTTTCGGTTCTGCAGCATTCTCTGCCGCCTCCTGCACCGTTTCCGCAGGATTGCTTCGGTCTGCTGCCGTCTCCGCATTCTCTTTTGCGCCGCAGGCTGCCAGCACGCAGGCAGCCGCCACAGCAGGCAGTACGATTCTCATCCATCTAAGCAATCTCATCTCTCGCCACTTCCTTTCTCTGTCATG
>CAVAXR010000035.1:0-10748 GCA_963592375.1 Oribacterium sp.
GCTTTGTGAGGGTGCGGGATTATTATGGTTCGGCACAGGTGATGCCGCTTTATATCGAGGTGCCGAATGATATCCGGCGGGAACGTGCGCGGCAGCGGGAGCTCGCCCAGCGGGTTCCGAAGCTCGAGGAGATGGAGCGCCGTTTTCAGGCAGATGAGCTGGATTTTGCCCCGGAAAAGCTTGCGGAAGCAGGGATTCGCCGTCATTATCTGAATATTGAGCTGGAAAAATGTATAGATGAAATCATTAAGGATACCGGAAAATAAAATCATGAATGCCTATCTTCTTGAGGGAGAGGAAAGGGCAGTGCTGAAGGAGGCTGCGCTTCATTTTGCGAAGTCTCTTTTCGTGCGGGATCATGAGCTCTGGCGAAACCGGGGATATGAGAGCTACGAGGAATTCTGCCGGAGCGTAGAGCTGCGGGTGGAGGAGGAAAGCCATCCGGACCTCATTGTGCTTCGGCCGGACAAGCCGGAGGAGAATCCGCATACCATCAGCGTGGACAATGTACGGCGGAATCTTACGGATACGGTGGCGGTGCGGCCTTATGAGGCGCCCTATAAGATTTATCTTCTGGAGGGCGCGGAAATGCTGAATCTGCAGGCGCAGAATGCAATTCTGAAGACTCTGGAGGAGCCGCCGGAATATGTGGTGATCCTGCTTCTTGCGGCCAATGCAGACGGCTTTCTGCCCACGATCCTAAGCCGTGTAATCGAGCTCAAGGCGGGAGAACGGGATGCGGCGGAAACCTTCCGGCGGCTGTGGCAGGAGAGCTGGGCGCAGAAGCTGGGGCAGTATCTCAGTGAGCAGAAGCTGCGGAATACACGGGAGCTCCTGGATCTTATCAAGCTGCTCAATGACGAAAAGGTGCCGATGGAGGATATTCTGTCTTTTATTGAAATTATTTTGCGGGATGTGTTATGCTATAAAAGTATGCGCCGAACGGAGCTTCTTTACGGGAAAGAGGCAGAAAGTCTGACCATTAAGCTGGGCGGAACGCTCGGCTATGACGAAATCGGCAGGCTGTCGGATGCGCTTATGAAGGCACAGCAGGGAATGCGGTTAAATGTGAACCGTGATCTGCAGCTGGAGGGACTGCTTCTCAACGGCTGAAGGGAAAGCTGCGGATCGGAAAAGACCGGGCGCCGAAGACATTTACATAGAATAAAGGATAGAAAAATATATGACAGTTGTGATTGGCATCAGATTCAGAACGGCCGGGAAGATCTACTACTTCTCGCCGGGAGACGAGGAATTTCAGAGAGGAGACCACGCCATCGTGGAGACAGCCCGCGGAACGGAGTACGGCTACGTGGTGATGGGGAATCGCGAGACGGAGGATGAGAAGATCATACAGCCGCTGAAGACGGTGATCCGGAAGGCAAATGCAGAGGATGATCTGCAGCATGAAGAGAATACGGAGCGGGAGCACGAAGCGTTTCAGATCTGTCAGGAGAAAATCCGGAAGCATGCGCTGGAGATGAAGCTCATTGATGTGGAGTATACTTTTGACCGGGGCAAGGTGCTGTTCTACTTTACAGCGGACGGCAGGGTGGACTTCCGGGGACTGGTAAAGGATCTCGCGGCGGTTTTCCGGACGCGGATTGAGCTTCGGCAGGTGGGCGTCCGGGATGAGACGAAGATTCTGGGCGGTTACGGCATCTGCGGGCGTCCGCTTTGCTGCCATACCTTTCTTTCGGAGTTTGCGCCGGTGTCGATCAAAATGGCAAAGGAGCAGGGACTGTCGTTGAATCCGGCAAATATTTCCGGTGTCTGCGGCCGTCTGATGTGCTGTCTCAAGAATGAGGAAGAGGTGTATGAATTTCTGAATTCGAAGCTGCCGGCCATCGGGGATCTTGTGACGGCGCCGGACGGACTGAAGGGCGAGGTCAGCGCGGTATCTGTGCTGAACCAGACGGTGAAGGTAATCGTCAGTCTGGATGGCAGCGACGAAAAGGAAATGCGGGAGTATAAGGTTTCGGAGCTGAAGTTTAAGCCGCGGCGGAAAAAGCCGAAGCCGGAGCATGAGCGTGGCAGCGAATACCGGCATGACGATTCCAAGCGGGAATATAGAGAAAAGAAGGCGCGGGCGGAGAAGCCTGCTCAGGCAGATGGCAGAGAGAATTGATGATTTACAGTGCCGGGGCTACCGGATTATACAGGATACGGAGGGCTTCTGCTTCGGTCAGGACGCAGTGCTGCTGGCAAATTATGCAATGTCGGCGGTTCGGCCGGAGAGCCGGGTGCTGGACCTGGGAACCGGCACGGGAATCGTACCGCTGCTGATCGCGGCAAAGTCGGAGGCGCGGGAGATTTACGGACTGGAGATTCAGGAATCTGTGGCGGCGCTGGCGGAACGTTCGGTGGCGCTGAACGGGGCCGGGGACCGGGTGCATATTGTAAGAGGAGATCTTAAGCAGGTGCGAGAACTGGGCTTCTGCGACTGCATGAATGTAGTGACTTCGAACCCTCCCTATATGAATACCGGGCTGCGGAGTACGGAGAACCGGAAGCTGATCTCGCGGCACGAGGTGCTGTGCAGCTTCTCGGATGTGGCAGCAGCCGCTGCTGCTGCGCTGAAGTCAAAAGGAAAGTTCTTTCTGGTACACCGGCCGAACCGGCTGGCTGAGATTATTGCGGAGCTGAAAAAACATCAGCTGGAACCGAAGCGGCTGCGGCTGGTTTATCCTTTTGAGGGGAAGGAAGCCAACCTCTTTCTGCTGGAGGCGGTGAAGGGCGGCGGAACGGAGCTGCATGTGGAGCCGCCGCTCATCGTATACCGTGAAGTCGGAAAATACAGCGATGAAATCCAGAAAATATATTATGAGTGAAGAAGTTTGCATCAGGCAAACTTCGTAACGATATGACATGCAGTGCTTGCGACGGGGCCTCAGGACTCTTCCCAGCTACGCTGGGCCCCTCCTCAGGCCGAAGCATGCCTGCGAAGCAGGTTCAGCGAGGGCGACAGGCCCGAGCTGAATCGAAGAAGTTTGCATCAGGCAAACTTCGTAACGATATGACATGACATCATAGGGCGGGGGCTGCAGGCTCCTGCCTTTTCTTTACGGCGATAATATCGTTTTGCAGATAATATCGATATCTGCAGTCTATACAGGAAAATCGGTCCGTGTTAGGATGGGCTCATGAGAAGAGCAATGATCATTCTGCTGCTTCTCCTTCTGATTCCTTTTTCTGCAGCGGCAGCGGAAAGCGTCCCTGCAGAAGTCAAATTTGATCTGGTGCTGGAGCCGGCAAGAGATATCCTGCCGGGGGATCGGATCTGTCGAAGCATAGTCTTAGAAAATCTCACAGAAAAACAACTGAATCTCGCAATCGAGTCGGTGGAATGCCGTGGAGATGCAGCGCTGCTGAAGGCACTGACGTTTACGATGCAGCAGAAAACGGCTCAGAATCCGGAAACGGAGACGACAGACTCTGCGGAGGCTGCAGTGCTGCTTTCGGAGCGGACAGACCGGCTGCAGGGGCAGAAACTGGATATCCCGCTGGCGGTAGGTATGGAGGCCGCGGGGGATGCACTGTATTCCGAAAATACAGAGAGGCTGATCTTTGCTGCGTCTCAGGGAAATGCAGAGAGGCGGAGCAGACAGACGGTGCAGCTGGAAATCCAGCTGGATTTTGATCCGGAGGCGACAGCGGAGCTCATGGGCGCGGAGGCCAGAATCATCCTTTGTATTTCCGGAACGGAAGCGACCGCCGGAGAACAGAGCGATGCCGGTAATGAAGGCAGAGAGAACGGCAGCGGCTATGGTGAAGGAGAGAGTGATTCCGGCGAACAAAACGGAATGGCAGAGAGAAAGGAGTCTGCCGGAGAAAAGAGCGGGAGCAGCATGACGGTGCAGCGGTACGACAGTACAGGCGGAAGCAGCCGGGGCGTGCTTTCGGGTGAGAGAATTCGGTTTGAAGGCGGACCGGGAATGGAAGAACATTTTGCTGTGCAGCAGGATATTGAGGCACAGTCAGAGGTTCTGGAGGTTCCGGAAGATCCGTCGGAGGTCAGAAGTGAAGAAGCTGCGGAGCAGGAAAGGGTGTCCGGCAATCCGGCAGCAGAGAAAAAGGCCGTAGAAAATGATGCAAGGCTTGCATCCCTGCAGGAACGCTTCCGAAGCCGGCTGGCGGCTTTGCTGAACGGGAAAGCCGCAGATGCGGAGGCAGCAGACGAGCTCAGCGGTGCGGCATTCGATCGCAGGCTGTCTGTCCGTGTGGAAGAAACGAGAACAAACGGTATTCGAGTGCAGCAGGCACAGTCTGTATACGGCGGAGAAGCGGTGACGGTATATCTGGGAGATGCAGAGATGAAAAGTAAGGTGAGAAATGTTTTGTCTGCAATGGGAAATCTATTCCTGTGGCTGATGATCTTCTGTGCCGTCTATGCGGCAATTTCAGCATACCGGGAAAGAAGGACGGGAAAGCCGGCCTTCTTCATGGGATATAAACCGGTGATGATTCTGAGCGAATCCATGGAGCCCACATATCCACAAGGATCGATTGTTTTGGTCAGAAAACAGAAGCGCTCGGCAGAAACCGGTGATGTGGTGATGTTTTCTCCGGGAGACGAGGGCGGCTATGTGATTCACCGTATTGTCGGAGAGTCTGAAGATGGCTTTATCACCCGGGGAGACCACAACAATACGGAGGATCGCGGCACCATAGAAGCCGAACAAATCTATGGCACAGTCACCGGAATTTTATGGTAGCGGAGAGTTTTCCATCAGGAAAACTTGGAGCGGTCATGACATGCAGAGCTTGCGATGGGGCCTCAGGACTCTTCCCAGCTGCGCTGGGCCCCTCCTCAGGCCGAAGCATGCCTGCGGAGAGTTTTATAAGGAGGTCAAATGAAACAGAGAAAACGAATTGCGGTGCTGGCGTCGGCTGCTATTCTGACACTGAGCGTGAGCGGTGCCTGGGCTTACTTCAATATGAAAAAAACCGTAAAGCTGGATGTGAGTCCGGAAAAAATGAGCATCAGCATCGATGAAAGTGCCTTTAAGCTCAGTACGGAACCGATGGTGCCGGGTGACCTGGAGCCGCTGTGCCTGAGCGTGACCAATGAAGGAAACCGGGACGTGAAGATTGCGGCAGAGGTGACGATACAGTCTAAGGAGCCGCTGGACGAGGATTCAATCGAGTGGTTTATTGCATCCGACACACTGAAAAACAGCTTTGGAGATGGAGAGGTCATCTACAGTCTGCCGGAGAATACGACGGAGGAGTCGGTCACACTGAATAACTCAAAGGATACGGTGCAGTTCCTTTCGAAGGGCGCTGCAGACGCCAATAACGAAATCCATTCTGTGACATTTCTGGTGCAGGGAGGCAGGCTGCCGGGAAAGAAGAGCGAGGGCTACGAAAGCGGCAAGTCGCTGGATCTGAGTTTCTGGCTGGCTCTGGCAAGCAAGACGGACAATGGCTTTCAGGGCAGCAGCTGCAGTGTGACAGCAGATGTCTATGCGGTGCAGGCAGACCATACGGATGGCATTGCCTGGTACAAGCTGAAGAGCAGTGCAGACACGGAAAAGGTCGGAGAGGCTGAAGTGGGAACGACTTGATGAGTGAGCAGCGGAGAAGGTTATGCTGAGACAGGCAAAGACAAAAGGTGCAGCCGGCGGTGAGGGCAGCAGAAGAGAAAAGTCAAAAAACAGGAAAGCAATAATGCTTCTGCTGCTGGGGATCATTCTCTGCTTCGGTATCTGCGGCGCCGGCGCTTATTTTGTCCGGCGGATGGAAAAGCATATTGAGGCGAGAGCGGCAAAGCTGTCCCTTACCGTTCAGTCCTTCGGAAAGGAAGGCGAACTGGATCGAAAAATCAGTTCTGAAACGGTATTGGAGCTTTCCGGCGCGGTAACAAATAACGGAGAGGTACCGGTATATCTTTCCGAGGAGCCGCTGCTGGAGCTGAATGGAGAGACGGCAGAAGAAGATGCCATCAGAATGACACTGCTGCATGCAGAGGCTGAGGAAACGGCACTGCAGCCGGGTGAAAGCCGAAGCTATGTCTGTCGGCTGACATTTCCCGGCGCGGACAGGCTGCCGGAGGGAAGCCAGAATCTGCTGGCAGAGCTGCTGATCACGGCCTGCACAGACAGGAGCGGAGAATACGGGTTCAAATCCGGCCCATATGCCTTGCTGCTGGGGGATTTCAGCGGAGAAAATGCACTGGAGATCCCGCTCCGGCAAAAACGAATCTGTTTGACGGCGGTCTATGAAAAAGGCACGGATGCCCTGGAGCAGGTCTGCTGGTTTCGAAGCACTGCGGGTACCCGATCGGACAATCCGAAGGGAGATGAAATTACAGACTGGTGCCTTCTGACTTCTGCAGACGGAAGGACAGAGGAGCTGCTGCTGAAGAGTGGTGAATGCGTGCTGGTCTATTACGAGCTGCGAACAGCAGAAACCACAGTGCGGTCAAATCTGTATCGGTTTTCGTTTGAGGGAGGCGTGCTTCAGCAGCAGGAATACGACTATTTCTCAGGAGAGGAGGTGCAGGGAACGTGATTGGACAGAGTATGGCAACAGACTTCTACTGGGATGAGCCCTTTTCAGATTATGACAATGCGTATCACCAGTTTGATCAGATTCTGCCGCAGGATCTGAGCGAAGAGGAGCGCTGCCTGTATATTCCGGCGGGGACAGAGCAGGGATACTGGCGTCTCGGCATGGAGATGCGCGGTGTCGAGCAGAGCTACACTCTGCAGGGAATCTGGAATGATCAGGGCGTGCACAAAATCCTTTATGACAATGAAGGCGGCTTCACAGAAGCGGAATTCATCCGGCATTTTGGAAAGGGCGCGGCAGAAAGCCGCGGTATACCTTTAGCAGAAGGACAGGAGCTGGCGGTAACAGGCGGGAAAGCCTGCCTGTCAGAGCCGGCGGGCTTTCAAAGCTACCAGTGGTATGGCGGAAGCAGTATGGAAAACCGGCTTGCTGTGGCTGAGGGCACGGACAGGACATTGACGCCTGCTTTGTCGCCCGGAGAAACGGCTTATTATCGTTGCGAGGCGGTGCTGCTGGGACAGAGCTTTTCTCTGGGAGAGAATTTTGCAGTGACCCGGAAACAGCTGCCCCGGTCGCTGGGCATTCGTCTGGAGGTACAGCCGGAATGAGGGCAGCGAAAAGAAGGGAAGTGCTGCGTTTTTCTATGACACTGCTGCTTTTCTGTCTGACAGCAGGGCGGAGCAGTCCGGCGGAAGAGCTTCTGCCGCTTCGGACAGCAGACTTCACAGAGCGGCACGTGATCGTAAATGTGGACGGAAAGCAGATTACCGAAGAAACAGCTAACATGAAGGGAGATCCGGTGACAAATGATTATGGCATCTGTCCTTATGTGGAGGTATCGATCGCGGGAGAAAATGACTACACGGATCTTGCAGACAGTCTGAGCGGTGTGATTCCGGAGGATTGCTATATGTATGGCTGCAATTTTGTAAAGGGGCCTTATCATCGCATGAATTTCGGCGGAAATAATGCATCGCTGGCACTGGAGATCAGCGGAGAGGATGCGGTTTTTCCCTGGCATCTGCTGAGCAAGAATTCAGTTCCGTTTTATCCGATCACAAAAAACATACTGGTCACGGAGCGGCAGAACTGTTTTCGTTTTGACGGAAGATATTTCCGGGAGCAGTTCGAATTCTTCTACAGAAATCAGGTGATATACATTACGAGCGGCATGGCCATGCGGGCATCGGTCTATACCGGCGGGAATCGTGATAACGCAACGGAATTGTTCCGGGAATGGTTTCGGGCTGCATATAATCATAATTATGAAATCTGCTATGATTATGGCTTCGTCGATGCGGAGGAACGTGGATTGTCTTCGGAAAAGGGAACGTTTGTCGAGAATCTGTGCTACTTTGCCTTGCCGAAGCAGCTGACGGATCCGGGAGGCAGCCGCCGCTATCAGTTTCTGGGATGGCGGGTCTCGGGAGAGGGTACGGACTATGTGCCGGCCCGGGGAGAAGCGCAGGCGGTGTATAAATTCGGCATTCCGGAAACAGCGTCCCCGGCTTCTGATTTGACGCCGATGACATTAGCGGCGGCATCAGAGGAACCGATCATATCGCTTTCGGATATCAAAGTACAGGCGCAGGCTGAGCCGGACATTCTGCCGGCGGAGAATGCAACAGGCAGCAATCTGCAGCAGAGTGCAGAATAGGATAGATCAGGTACAGAGGAGGTGCTTTATGGATATTTAGGAAGGAAGATGCTATACTGTAAGGCGCTTCGGTGAAAACCGGGGTGAAACCTGAAAGGAAGCATTTATGAATATAGAATTTAGAAAGCCGAGAGCGGAAGACTCCGGCAGACTGGAGCCCTTTTATTCGCTGCGGCCCAATAAAACCTGTGACACCGGACTTCTGGATACCTATTTGTGGGCAGATTATTATCAGGTAAGAGTGGCGGTTGTGGATGAAAAGGCAGTACTGACGCTGATGGAAAGCAAGGGAGAATATTTTTCTTCCATGCCCTACTGCAGGCAGGAGGACCTGCCGTATTACTTTGATATGGTTCAGCACTATTTTAATGACGAGCTGAAGGTGCCTTTCAAGATCTATCTGGCAGATGAAGCCGGCGTGGAAGCTTTGGGGCTGAAGGAGAATCCTCATTATCTGGTACGGGAGGAGAAGGACCTTAAGGACTATATCTACAGCGCGGAGGAGCTTCGGACACTGCCGGGAAAACGTTTTCATAAAAAGAAGAATCAGCTGAACCGTTTTCTGAAGGCCTGTGATGGACGATGGGAGTTCCGGATCCTTGAGAGCGCCGACAAGCTGCTGATCTGGGAGTTTCTGGACCGCTGGTATAAGGCGCGCAGGGAAGAGGATGTGGACAGTGAGGAAACACTGCAGTATGAGGTGAGCGGGATTCATGAAATCCTGCAGCACGAATTCCATATTCAGCATCGGATCGGCGGCATATTTGTGGACGGCCGCCTGGAAGCTTTTTCCATCGGCTCGTACAATCCGCGGGAGAAGATGGCCTGCATTACCATTGAAAAGGGCAACGGCTGGGACTATCCCGGCATCTACCAGGCCATTAACCAGCAGTTTATCACGCATGCTTTTCCGGAGGCAGAAATCGTGAATCGGGAGGATGATCTGGGGATACCGGGACTCCGGCAGGCAAAGGAGAGCTACAACCCCATTGCCTACGCCAGAAAATACATGGTGCTGCAGACAGATTTCCGGGGTTATGAGAGGGAGCTTGCGGATCAGTATGAGGAAGAGGTAGAGCAACATGCAAATGTGTGCGCTGAGCGCAGGTGAGATCGTCACCCTGAAGAAGCCGCATCCCTGCGGCAGCCGGGAGTGGATGGTGCTTCGGACAGGTGCAGATGTGCGGGCAAAATGCCAGGGCTGCGGTCGTGAGATGATGCTTCCGCGTCATAAATTCGAGACCTTGCTGAAAAAGTAGAAATTAAGGAAATGCTGATTCAATCAGCATTTCTCTTGAAAAAAACACAAAAATCATTTTAAAATTAGCTTGCAAAGACAATGCCTTTCTGCTAAGATATTGAACCGTATCACGAAATTCCTTGCTTTCACGAAATGTGGAGGCCAGAGACCAAAAGGAGGTAAAGCAGATGAACAAGTACGAATTATGCGTTGTTCTGAGTGCGAAGCTCGATGATGAAGAGAGAGCAGCTGCCATCGAAAAGATTAAGGGATATATCGCCCGTTACAATGGCACTGTAGGAGAGAACATCGAAGAGTGGGGAAAGAAGAGACTGGCTTATGAAGTTCAGCATATGAAGGAAGCCTACTACTACTTCATTCCTTTCACAGGAGATGCAAATACTCCGAATGAACTCGAGAATCATATTCGCATTATGGAGCCGGTTATCAGATATCTGGTTGTTAAGCCGGAGGCTGAGGCTGAGACTGTTAAGGCTGAAGAGACAGCTGCAGAGACTCAGGCAGAGTAATTAGCGAGCGGAAAGCGAGTAAATAATGAACAGAGTTATCCTAATGGGTAGATTGGTAAGAGATCCTGAGATTCGGTATTCACAGGGTGAGAACAGTCTGGCAATTGCACGGTACACACTGGCAGTTGACAGAAGAGGCCGCAGAAACCAGAACGGAGACAGCAATCAGCAGACCGCTGACTTTCTGAGATGCGTAGCATTCGGACAGAGAGCGGAGTTTGCCGAGAAGTATATGCACCAGGGTATGAGAATGTTGGTTTCCGGCAGCATCCAGACAGGAAGCTATCAGAATAAAGATGGGCAGACTGTTTATACGACGGATATCATTGTGGATGATCAGGAGTTCGCAGACGGCAAGGGCCAGGGAGGCGCAGGTGCTTCCACGGGCGGCTATCAGAATCAGAATCGCGGCGGAAGCAATTTCGGCGCAATGGGTTCCGGAAGTTCTGTCGGCGACGGATTTATGAATATACCTGATGGGGTAGAAGACGAGGGTCTCCCCTTTAACTAAGCCAAGGCGCTGAGGGGATTCCTCATATTTCCATAAGGAGGAAAAAACCATGGCATTCCAGAAGTCCGAGAGAAGTGGCTCTGCTAGACCTAGAAGAGCCGGCGGTTTCCGCAGCAGAAGAAAAGTTTGTGTATTCTGCAGCGAGAAGGCAAAGCCGATCGATTATAAAGATGTTGCTACACTGAGAAAGTATATTTCTGAGAGAGGCAAGATTCTTCCGAGAAGAATCACCGGCACATGTGCAACACACCAGAGAGCAATCACAAATGCTGTGAAGCGTGCAAGACACGTAGCTCT
>CAVAXR010000036.1:0-10714 GCA_963592375.1 Oribacterium sp.
CTATATGATGATGTATTCGGAAAATGACGGCCTGCTGGCGGCCAGTGCAGGTATAGAAGAGCTTCTTGCGCGGCTTGCGGCAGAACGTGCCGTGGATATGTAACGGAGGAAGAAGAGACAATGGTACATTTTGTGGGTGCGGGTCCGGGCGCACCGGATCTCATTACCGTGCGGGGGCTTCGGCTCCTGCAGCGGGCGGATCTCGTGATCTATGCGGGTTCGCTCGTCAATCCGGCTCTGCTTGATTATACGCGTCCGGGTGTCGAGATTTATGATTCGGCGAAGCTCTCGCTGCCGGAGATCACGGAAATCATTCTGTCGGCTTACCGGAAACGGGGGCTGCTGCCCGGAGAGCCTGTGCCGAAGACATTATCCCATGGGGAAATGCCGGCGGAACCGGAAATCGTGCGGCTGCAGACAGGAGATATCTCGCTCTACAGCGCGATCCGGGAGCAGATTGAGGCGCTGGCGCCCTACAAAATCCGCTGTGACATCTGCCCTGGACTCGGCGCGATGCAGGCCAGTGCGGCGGCGCTTTCACTCGAATACACGGAGCCGGGCGTGACACAGTCGGTGATCCTCACGCGTGCAGAGGGACGCACAAAGCTGCCGCCGACGGAAACACTCCGGCTTCTCGCGGCGCATAAGACCACGCTGGTGCTGTATCTCTCGTCGTCGCTCACCGGGAAGGTGCAGGCGGAGCTTCTGGCGGCAGGACTCAGTGAGGATACGCCTGTGGGCGTGGTCTATAAGGCGAGCTGGCCGGAGGAACGGGTTTACCGCTGCAGGCTTTCCGAACTCCCGTCACTTTTTGCCCGGGAGGGGCTCAGCAAAACAGCGCTCATTATTGTTGGGGAGGTGCTGAACCGTGCACGCAGCGCAGCGGAGCTTTCCAGACTCTATGATGCGTCCTTCACCACGGAATACCGTGAGGGAAAGGCGGCGGACCGGCAGGAAGCCGGGGAAGACGTATGCACGGAGGGTGACCGCTGATGCGCATAGGAATGCTTTCTTTTACGGAACGGGGCTGGCGCTTGTCGGCGCGGCTTGCGGCGGCCTGGGAATCAGAGGAGAAGCGCGCGAACGGGAAGGCCGGTGAAAAGACGGACATCACACGCTGTGTGCGGTGTGCAGCGCTGCCGCAGCTTTCCGAACGCCGTGACGGTTGGGAAATTGTTGCGGACTGGTGGCAGACAATGGACGGCATCGTGATTTTCGGCGCCGCAGGCATTGCGGTGCGGCTGATTGCGCCTTTCGTGCAGCATAAGTCCGGGGATCCGGCGGTGGTGGTGATTGACGAGCGGGGCAGCTTCAGCATTTCACTTTTGTCCGGTCATCTTGGCGGCGCCAATGCGCTGGCCGAAAGGGCAGCGGCACTGCTGCAGGCCGTTCCGGTGATTACCACGGCAACGGACCGCGCGGGTGCCTTTGCGGTGGATCTTTTTGCAAAGGAAAACGGACTAAAGGTCACGGATTTCGAAAAGGCAAAGGCGGTGTCGGCAAAGGTACTGCGGGGGGAGAGACTTCGGATTTATGCGGAAACTCCCTTTGATGCAGCGCATTTCCGGGGACTTCCGGAGGACGGAAGCTATCAGCTTGTCGCAAAGGAAAGCTTGGCAGAGGCGGATATTCTGATTGGTGTGCATACGCTGGACAGCGGCTTTGAAGCGGCAGCCTGTGCCCGGCAGGAATGCGGCCCGGATGACCGGAAGCCGCAGGTCGGGATCGGGCTCTTTCTTCCGCTGCGGCGCCTCTATCTCGGCATCGGTGCCCGCCGGAATGTTTCGAAGGAGGCGGTGACGGCAGGAATCCGGCAGGGACTGGCAGCTCTTTCACTTTCGGAGAACGCCGTTGCCGGACTCGCCAGCATTGACCTGAAGAAAAATGAAGCCGGAATCTGCGGCTGGGCAGAGGAGCATAGGCTTCCGTATCTGACCTTTTCTGCGGATGCGCTGCGCGCCCTGCCGGGGCTGTATACAGAATCCGCCTTTGTGCAGTCGGTGACCGGCGTATCCAATGTCTGCGAGCGTGCGGCCTGCTGTGCAGCAGGATCGGAGGCCATTCTGCTGCTGCGCAAACAGATTTACGGTGATGTCACACTTGCGATTGCATTTTCACAGGGGGAGCAGGAGCATGATTCGTTTTAGAGAACTCAAGGGGCGTATTGCGCTCTTTGCCGGGACCTCCGAGGGGCGGGAGCTCGCAGAGCGATTCCGGATGCACTGCAGCGGGCAGCCGCAGACGAAAATGCAGGCAGCCTCAGCTTGTGCAGAGGAGGCTTCCGGGCAGACGGAAAGTGATATGGATATCTATGTGACGACCGATTACGGTGCGTCGCTGCTGCCGAAGGCGCCCCGCCTCCGGGTGCATGTCGGCTGCTTTCTTCGGGAGGACATGCTCCGCTCCTTCCGGGAGGCGCCGCCGGTGCTTGTGATCGATGCCACGCATCCTTATGCTTCCCATATCAGTGAAACGCTGACGGCAGTCTGTGCAGAGCTGGGACTTCGCTATGTGCGGATCCGCCGGCCGTCGCTCTCCGGGGAAATGTCTTCGGCGGAAAAGCCGGGCGTGGGCTTTTGCGTGCGGTACTTTGATGATATATCGGCGGCTGCCGCTTACCTGGAGGCGCACGAAGGAAATGTGCTGATCACAACCGGCGCAAAGGAGCTCGCCGAATATGCGGCTGTGCCGGATTTTTCCCGGCGCTGTTTTCTGCGGGCGCTGCCTACAGAAGCGGTGCTCCGGAAGGCAAAAGAGCTGGGACTGCCGGCTGACAGGTTATGTCTCATGCAGGGGCCTTTTTCGGCGGAAATGAATCTGGCCCTGCTCCGGCACTGCCGGGCGGAATTTCTGGTGACCAAGGCCTCCGGTGCCCGCGGCGGTTTTGCGGAGAAGTGGTCGGCAGCGGAACGGGCCGGCATTTCACTGCTGGTGGTGGGGCGGCCGACAGAGCCTGCGCTGCCGCCGGGCGGCCGAATGGCAGAGGTCGAAGACTTTGTATGAAGGGCAATTATGCAGAACAAGAGAGAAATTTATCTGATTGGTATGGGACCCGGCAGTCCGGCATTCCTTACCGCTGCGGTCCGCGAACGGCTGCTGTCGATGGATGCGGTGGCGGGAGCGGAGCGTACCATCACAGTGTATCGGGAAATCGGCGGCGCAGCTTGTGAAGGCAGGATTCTGGAAAGCTTCCGCACGGGAGAGATCCTATCCTTTATAGAAGCGCTGCCGGAAAGCTGCCGGCGGATCGGGCTGCTCTTTACGGGGGCGCTGTCGGTATATTCCGGTGCCCGGGGAATGTATACGGCCCTGCGGGAGGCCGGTTATCCCGAAAATTGTATACACAGCTGCGCGGGCCTGTCATCGCTGGATTATTTTCTGGATCAGCTGCATGAGCAGCGGGCTGCGGTAGAGGTACTGAGTCTGCACGGGCGCGCAGGCAGGGTGCTGCCGCTTTTGGCAAGGACAGGAAAACTTCTTTGCCTTCTGGGGAAGGACAGCGAGGCCGCGGAGATTGCGGCGGAGCTGCTGGAATTCGGTCTTCCGAACACAGAAATGGTGCTGGGAAGCTGTCTGACGTATCCGGAGGAGCGTATTCTGCGGGGGAAGCCGGAGGACTTTCTTCTATTAAAAGTGAGTCCGTTATCGCTGCTGTACCTTCGCTATGTGCCGGGAGATGCTGCGGTCGATGCTTCGGATTTTCGGACCTTCGGCATCGCCGATGAGCGGTTTTTCCGGGGAGAGCGGGTTCCCATGACCAAGCAAAGCATACGGGCTGCCGTGCTTTCACGGCTGCCGCTTCCGGAGGAGGGCGTGGTCTATGATATCGGTGCCGGGAGCGGTTCTGTTTCGGTGGAGCTGAGTCTTCATATGCCGCGGGGACGTGTATTGGCCTTTGAGTCGGAAAAAGCCGCATTGGCGGTGCTCGAGGAAAACCGCCGCCGTTTTCTTTGCGGAAACCTGTCTGTTGTGCCGGGGCTTGCCCCGGAAACGCTGCCGGATCCGTCGCTTCCGGAGGGCAGACCGGAGCTTGTGTTCATCGGCGGCAGCCGCGGAAGACTGAAGGAAATCGTGTCTGCGGTGCTGCAGAGAAATCCGCAGTGCAGCATTGCCGTGACTGCCGTAAGCATGGAGACGGAGTCGGAAATACTGGCGCTTTCTGAGATGCTGCGGGACAGTCATGCGGTACAGATGACCATGCTTTCGGTGACAGAAATCCGAAGGCGCGGCCCGTATCATATGCGCGCGGCAGAAAACCCGGTATTGACCGCCTGCTGGACTCCCATAAACTAAGCCTATTTGTCTGCCGGGGCCCCGCGAGCCAAGCTTGCGCTTACCCCGGGCTGCTAAATGGTGGTCTGCCGGGGACCCGCAAGCCAAGCTTGCGCTTACCCCGGGCTGCTAAATGGTGGTCTGCCGGGGACCCGCAAGCCAAGCTTGCGCTTACCCCGGCCTGCTAAATGGTGGTCTGCTGGGGCCCCGCGAGCCAAGCTCGCGCGGATCCCCAGCAGACGAAAGTGTGTCTCTTCTGTGTCTGTTTATCTGCTAGTCTTGTGCCATCACGTAAAGAAAAAAAGGAGCACAGGCTGAAATGGATATTATGAAACAGGCGGTATGGGACAGAAACGAGCTGCGGATGCAGAAGCTGATTTCCGGGCCGACCTTGAGCTTTGCATCATTAATTACAGCACAGATGCTCTGTCGTTTCGGACAGGTTTCGGCTGCTGCAGCCGAGGATTTTCAGCGCCGGGCAGACAGGGCCTTCGATCCTGCCTCCGGTATGCAGAGGATCGGTGCAGGTGCGAACTGGGGAGAGATCAATATCAAGGGACTTATGGCACAGCAGCTGCTGGCGCTGGAGCAGGTGGGACTGCGCGCCATGGAAGGCGCCGGCATATTTGCCGTACTGAGCGGGCCGGGGCTGCGGGCCGAGACAGCCATGCAGATGCTGGAACGCGCCGGTGCGTTGCATCCGGAGCTGAAGGAGAAGAATGAAGCCTGGTTTCAGGATGTACGTCGGGATGTGGCGATGACGAAGGACAGTGCCGCGGCAATTATGAGAGGGCTTGAGGCCTTCGGAAGCCGGAGAACGGAGGCTTTCCGGGCAGAATTCCTGAAGTATTCGGAGGAAGAGCGGTGCAGACGGTACCGGGCCGCTTATCAGGAAGCGGTCAGCTGCAGTGCGGATGCAGTGCTTCCGGAGGGGCTGGATGCAGAGCTGGCCGGCTTTGAAGCACACATCATCGGAAATGTGAAGAAGCAGGAAGCGGCAGAACACATGGAGCCGCAGACCCTGCAGAACGAGCGGAAGCCGCTTCGCGGTTTTCGCGGGCTGCTGGCGGAGCTGGGAATCCGTCGGGCGGATTCTGCAGAGAAGCATGCCGCGTCCGTGTATGGATACGGGAAGGAACGGCAAAGAGGATTGTAAGGAAAATGCGGAATAAAGTGTTTCCTCAGTTTTTAACTTCTGATTGACACGCCTAACAGGGAGCGGTAAACTGAGTGAAAATAAGTATTCGGCGAGGTAGGCACATTTGTTGAACATCCCCCTGGCTTCTGGCTTGATTATATTGCTGGCCGTGCTTTTTGATCTTCTGCAGCGGAAAACAGCATTTTCAAAACTACAATATGGTATACAGCAGCTGCTGATCGGTCTTGGATTTGGCTTCGCGGCAATTTTTGCCACGGCGGCCGGTGTCTGGGACGGAACAGCAGCTGTTAATGTGCGCGATGCGGCACCGCTGACAGCGGGGCTTTTTTTTGGTTATCGTGCCGGATTGCTGTCCGGCATCCTGGGAGCGCTCTTCCGTTATCGGTTCGGACTGGGGCAGTTTTCCAAGCTGGCCTGCAGCCTGGCGTGTGTGATGGCGGGAATCATTGGCGGTGCGCTGCGCAACTTCCTGTTTGAACGGAAGCGGCCAAACTGGCTGTACTGCCTGTATATCGGCGGAGTTACCGAGGTCATGCATATGCTGATGATTCTGCTGATCCGGCAGGATGATGTGGCAACGGCCTTTGAGTTTGCGGAAAAATATACGGTCAGCATGGTGGTGCTCTGCGGCATTATCATGGTGCTGGTTTCGGTGATACTTTACATTCTGCAGTATCGGAAGCTGCCGCGGGAGGAACAGCAGCAGCGCAGTCTGTCGGGAACGATTCAGCGCTGGCTGCTCTGCAGTGTGCTGCTGGCCTTCGCCGGGACCTGTGTGCTGAGTCATCGCCTGCAGACACGGCTGGCTGTCCGCGAAGCGGAAAGCAAGATGCGGATAGCCATACAGGACGTCCGGCGGGATGTGCAGATGGCTGCCGGCGGGGTCCGGGGAGCCATTGTCAACGATTCGCCCTGGCGGATCGGCCAGACCGGAGCCGTACTGATCTGCGATGAGGATATGCTCCTCCTTAACGGAAGGGAAGCCGGGAAAAAGCTCAGAGACAGTGATGTCTTTGCCATCACGGATCAGAAGGAACAGCCCGAAAACAGCTGCTACGAAGCGAATATCTACGATGAGAACTGCTATTGCCTGTATATTCATGAGGATTCGCTTTATTTCATTGCTTATATTCCCGAAAGCGAAGTGATGTTCTACCGGCAGGTGTCCATGTATATCACCGTATTTTCGGAGGTGCTGATCTTTACGGCCCTTTTCTTCCTGATTTTCTTTATCACGAGACGCTTTGTGGAGGAGAATCTGGAGCGTGTGAATGAGTCGCTGGATGCCATTTCCGACGGAAGGCTGGATACTGTGGTAAATGTCCGGGAATTCCGGGAATTTGATGTCCTGTCCGATGACATCAATGCGACGGTGAACACACTGAAGCGCTATATTGCCGAGGCCGCTGCACAGAATGAGAAGGAGCTGCAGTTTGCGCACGCCATTCAGTTTGCGGCGCTGCCGTCTCCCATGAAGCCGCAGGAAAGCTTCTCGATTTTTGCCCGGATGGACACCGCCAAAGAGGTGGGCGGCGATTTCTATGATTACTATATGATCGACAAGGAGCATTTGGGGTTCCTGGTGGCGGATGTATCCGGAAAGGGTATTCCGGCGGCCATGTTCATGATGGCCAGCAAGACCATCATTAAGCTCTTGGCGGAGACCGGGCTTCCTGTTTCGGAAATTTTCACCCGGACAAACAACCGGCTTTGTCAGAACAATTCTGAGGAAATGTTTGTGACGGCCTGGATGGGCATTCTGAATCTTCGCACCGGCGTGATCGAATTTGCGAATGCGGGGCATAACCCGCCGGTTCTGAAGCATGCGGACGGCAGAACGGAGTTCTTTAAATCCAGGCCGGATCTGGTGCTGGCCGGCATGCCGGGAATCCGGTATCACAGCGGCAGCCTGCAGCTTGCGCCCGGAGACATTATCCTCCTGTATACGGATGGCGTCACGGAGGGAATCAATGAGAAGCAGGAGCTGTTCGGCGATGAACGCCTGCTGAAGACGGTGGACAACGCACCGGCGGAGGTTTCTCCGGAGGGCCTGTGCAGCCGGCTGAAGACGGCGACAGAGATTTTTGCCGGAGAGGCACAGCAGTTCGATGATATGACAATGCTTTCGATCCGATGGAAAGGAACAGCAGCTATGGAGAAATGTCTTGCGGAAATCACACTGGAAGCCACGGTGGAGAATATCGGCAGAGTGACGGATTTTGTGAATGCGGAGCTGGAGAAGCTGAATTGCCCCATGAAGGCACAGCTGCAGATCGACATTGCGATCGATGAGCTTTTCGGCAATATCGTTCAGTATGCATATCGTCCGGATATCGGACCGGCCACCATCCGGGTGTCGGTGATGGAAAAGCCGATGGCGGTTGTGGTTACCTTTATCGATCACGGAAAGCCCTATGATCCGCTGGCAATGGAGGATCCGGATGTTTCCATGAGCGCAGAGGAGCGGGAAATCGGCGGACTGGGCGTCTTCATTGTGAAGAATTCCATGAATGAGATTGATTACCGCTATGAGGATGGTCAGAATATTCTGATGATCCGGAAGAATTTCGAATAAACAGTTGAAGTAAGAAATATAGGAGATGTGAATGAAGATCCTTGCGGCAGATGATGAGAAGATTGCCCTGAAGAATATTGTGAGTGTGCTGGAGCAGGTGCTGCCGGAGGCAGAGATTCTGTCCTTCCGGTCCGGCGAAGCACTGCTGGAGGCCCCGGAGGCGTCGGAGGCCGTGATCGCGTTTCTGGACGTCGAGATGCGCGGCATCAGCGGTGTGGAGACAGCGGAAAAGCTGAAGGTGCTGAATCCCTGCATCAACATCATTTTCACCACCGGCTTCAGTCAGTATACCGGGAATGCCATGGCCCTGCATGCCAGCGGCTATATCATGAAGCCCATCACGGTGGAGAAGGTACAGGCGGAGCTGAAGGAGCTGCGTTTCCCGCTGAACAGAAAACAGGAGGGCGGAGAGGAGCATCCCAAGCTGCGGGTACAGACCTTCGGTGACTTTGAGGTCTTTGAGGGCGAAAAACCGCTGACCTTCAAGTATACGAAGACGAAGGAGCTGCTGGCGTATCTCATCGACCGCCGCGGCGCGCTCTGTTCCATCGAGCAGATTCTCAGCATGCTCTGGGAAGATGAGGACGATTATATGTCTCATGTGTCCTACTTCAAAAACATGCGGCGGGATCTGCAGAACGAGTTTGAGCGTCTGGGCATTCCGGAAGCCATTGCGAAGAAAAAGGGTCTTCTGGGCGTGGTGCCGGGATATTTCCAGTGTGATTATTTCGACTGGATGGAGGGAAAGCAGGATGCCCTTGACAGCTATTTCGGAGAATACATGTCGCAGTACAGCTGGAGCGAAAATACGCACGGTTTACTGGAGGAGGCACGACTGTCGCAGAAGTATAAGCCGACTTTTTTCTGAGGTTCCGGTGCATCTGTGTCGCTTATGTGTCTTTCAGCATGATATGGTACGCGTATAAACGAGCTGCCGAAGGCAGTGATCACGAGAAATGCAGCAGGAGCTGCTGAGGAGGAAATATGGCAGGATATGTGGTAAAAACAGAAAAGCGGGTGGATACCCAGAATGCACCGAAGCTGGATGCGGAGCTGAAGGCGCTGATTGAAAAGGGCGTTTATAATTTCACGGTGGATATGTCGGATACGGCATATATCAGCTCGGCTGCACTGCGTGTCTTCCTGTCTGCACAGAAGAAGGTCAGCGCAAAGGGCGGCGATATGCAGCTCGTCAATGTCGGCCCGGTGGTCATGGAGGTCTTTGATGTAACCGGCTTCTCCGGCATCCTGAATATTGCGGAGCAGTAAAAAATGGCGTGGCTTCGGGAATTCCTGAATATGACGCGGGCAGAAAAGCGGGCCTGCATAGCGAAGGCGCTGGAACCCAGAAACGGCTGTCAGGGAAGAAGCCGGCAGCAGCTTGTGTTCCAGGGCCTGGCGGTATGCTTTCGGGCATTTGAACCGCTGCTGGTCTATCTTTTCATTGCGCCGCTTCTGGCCGGTATCGGCATGACGCTGCGGCGTTACCGTCTGGGCGAAGCCGCCTTTATGCGGGTCAGCGGAAATTTCTACTATGTGCTGGCACAGCTTCTGTTTCTCTGGTATCTTCGCCGGCGGAGCAGGAAGCGGGGAGAGAACTTTTTTGAGGCCGTGGGACTGCATTTCAGGGGGATACGCCCGAAGCTCAGTCTTTACTGCGCGGCCTTCGGAGCCCTGCTGAATCTGATGCTGTCTGCTGTTGTGACACTGCTGCCGGGAGCACTTACCGCTGCCTATACGGAGAGTGCGGGCCGGGTTTTTGAAGGAACAGATCTGATTCTGGTGCTGCTGAGCCTCGCAGTGCTGACACCGATGGTGGAGGAGATCCTGATCCGGGGATATCTTCTGAACAGCCTGCTCAGCTTTTATACGGACGGACAGGCGATCGTCCTTTCGGCACTGATCTTCGGCCTTTGCCATGTGCAGCCGCTCTGGGTGCTGTATACGTTTTTTCTGGGGCTTCTGATGGCGAAGCTTGCACTGAAGGAGGATAACATCCTGTACAGCATGCTGCTGCATGCAGGCTTCAATCTGCCGACCATCCTGAATGCATTGATTCAGCAGATGGGGGCAGAAAGCATTTTCTTTGGAAGCCGATTTATGATACTATTGTACGGGCTTGCGGGCGCTGCCGGTGCCCTTTATATGCTGCTGAATATACAGAGGGAGGAAGAACTATGGAGGATTTGAAAAAGAAGGTGCTGCCCTATGCGGGCGCCTTTCTGCTGTCCAGCCTGATTTTCGGCTACATCCTTCGCGTAATGACGGAGCGTTATGCAGAGATCGCAGAAGACGGCTTCGTCGCTGCGGTGGATCCGCTGCTGCTGATTGAACCGCAGACCTGGATTCTGGGTGTTGTGGCAACGCTGCTGATCGTGGCGCTCTATCTGGTAAACCGGCGTCTCAGCTTTAAGCAGGCGAAGCGTTTCATGAAGGGCTCTGCAAAGGACACCGTGGACTCCGCTCTGGAGAATTCTCGTTTTATGACAAGGAAGGAGATGGATTTCAACTTCCCGCACAAGGAATTCACCAAGCTGGCCGCGGAAAAGAAGGATGGTATCCCGGTGTACGCTGTATACAACGGCAAGCGGAAGGAACTGGATATCAATATTGCATCGCCGATGCATTCCATCATCATCGGTGCCACCGGCTCCGGTAAGACGACCACCTTCATTAACCCGATGATCCAGATCCTGGGGCATACCAAT
>CAVAXR010000037.1:0-10614 GCA_963592375.1 Oribacterium sp.
GGATGTACATTACTTAAATGCTTAAAAATACAGACAAAACTGATTGAATATTAAAATGAATATGCTACAATGACATTAAACGTGTCCATTCAAAATAATCTGGACGTATTATTCGTTCATTCAGATCGATTGTCCTTCTTCGCAATAAAGAATCCCCACATTTTCATTTACTTTATTTTGTCTCCTGTTTCTCATGCGCATCCCGAATTTTGCAGGCAGCAATGAGCAGAGCAAGAGAGAGCAGGCATGAGCGCAGCCAATATGCCAACGCCCCAATAAGAAGCAGCAGAGCGAGCGATAATCCGTGAAATATAGGCGGAATGCTTGAAAACTAAGGAAATGCTGATTGAAACAGGATTTCCTTGGCTCGAGACAAACGTAAGATACAGTGAAGGCAGAATTCAAGGAGCACGGATTTTACCGGCGGCAGAAAAGGAAATCGAGTTTTCGTACAGCCTGAAGGGAGAAGTCATTGGCAGAAGTATATGGGGAGGTTTTTATGCAGCTTGCCGATCGAATCAAATCAGAACGTCTGCGGCTTCAGGAGGAGTACCTTCAACTGCAGGAAAAGCTGAAATACAGTCGGAATGGCTATTTTACCTGTTATCAACGCGGGCGCAGCTTCGTATGGTATCAGGTGCTGAAGGATCCTGCGTATCCCAATCGCGGAAAAAGAGTGTACATTTCCAAAAAGAAGGCGGATTTTGCGCGGAAGCTCGCGCTGCAGACTCTTTGGGAGCGCAGAAGAAGAGATATTCAGCGGGAGCTGAAGGCATTGGATGCTTATATCAGGCGACATAACTGGAATGTCGGCTTTGCTGAGCAGTACATGAATTCTACGGATGAACATCGCCGACTGCTGCGGCAGCAAAGTGCAGATGAACTGTGGCAGCAGGCAGAATATGAGCATTTTACCGCTTACCCGGAGGGACTGACTGTAAAAACAGTACGCGGCGAACTGGTGAGATCAAAATCTGAAGCAATAATTGCCATGGTGCTGAATCAATATGGAGTTCCCTATCATTATGAGGAAATGCTGCGATTGGACGGTCAGAGCTTTGCGCCGGACTTTACAATCCGAAATCCATTGACCGGTGAGGTGGTATATTGGGAGCATCTTGGGCTTATGGATGATGCGGATTATTGTATGCAGAATGCACGAAAGCTGCAGGCATATATGCAGAATGGACTTATTCCCAATCTGAATTTGATTCTTACCAGCGAAACTGCTGAGCATCCGCTGGATTTGGAGCTGGTTACGAAGCTGGTGGAGCATTTTTTTACTTGAAGAGAGTGTTTATCGAGGCTGTTTTCTATGGGTAGGATTTTGAAATAAGTGTGGCTTGCTGTGTCGAGGGAACAGACGATTTGAGCATCGGGGTGGGAAAAAGCCAATTCAGCGTTTCTCGCATCGGCTCTGCGATACAGCCATGCTTATTTCTGCATAATGACAATGATAGAAGCCGGTCCGGAAAGGGCCGGCTTTTTGCTGCAGTGGTAACTGCCTGCAAAATTTTTCCGGCTGGCTTGATTTTCGCTATATGAGGCAATCGGCGCAATCCTCCATCACTTTCCCTCAGGAAAATGTCTTTGAGCGGAGCGGTCACAGATTGGAAACAGAGCGATAGCTGCTAGAAATCCTTGCTGCGGCAGAGCTGATTTTCACAATAGCGGAACTTTACGTTGATCCTCCATCATTTCTCCCCGGGAAATGCTGTCGAGCGATGCTTTCGGGGCTGAAATCTGCATGTTGCGCAGCACTGATTTTCACAATAGCGGGAATTCATGCAAATCCTCCATCACTTTTCAGAGCGTTGCTGCGTTGAACCTGTGATAAAAGTGATGGAGGCTTCATCGAAGAAGCCGCATATGTGAAAAACTTCCTTCGCCGGAAGCGTTTTCAGCACCCCATAAGCCGGAAAATAATAAGGAAACGCACTATACAGAGGCGTCTGCGGTTGTCATCATGCCGGACACCCGGCCACACCATAAAAAGTGGCGGAGCGGCCCTCGAAAAAACCGCAAAATTGAGCTTTTTCCGTATTTGCCGGCGCATTCCGGGAAGTTTCGGCTTGCGAAGCCACGGCGCAATGGTTATAGTAGCTAGTTGATATGATACCAGGGTCAAAAGGTCAAAGCTTCGATGAGAGCGTGCTCTCATGAGGAGCTTTGACCTTGGGACCCGCCAAAACATGAGTAAGTAGCCGTTTTTCGTAGAAAAATGAGCGGATTACGAATGCTTTGAGGATTGCGGGAGCGCAAAGCGCGGAGCAATCCGTGTAACATGGGGCAAAAATTCCTTTTGCCCCAACATCCTGATATTAAGCGGGCGGGGCAAAGCAGTTACACTATGACCCCGACATAATCAATACAGCGAGGACAAATCATGAGAACCAAAGTGGACATTGCGCTTGCCAGAGAGGGCAGGCTGAATATACAGGGCTGGGCCTTCGGCAGGGATCCCGAGACGCCCGTGACCTATGAAGTCACAGACGGCAAGGGCCGCAGCATCCCGGAAACAAGCATCGAAACCGTGCGCCGCGATTCTGTCATCGAGGCCTTTTTCCCGGACTACGAGAAAACCAACGGGCATCCTCTCCGCCGCGAGCTGGGCTACGACATCAACGTGCCCTATCAGTTCGGCGTTGGCGAGGAGCGCGTGCTGATCATGAAGGTGGACGGCAAGTGCCGGAAATACCGCTTCAACGACCGGATCCTCGAACAATTCAACTCCCACGCCCGCAAAAAGCGTGAGAAGCTGCTGGCGCTCTGCAGCTGGGAGACCGTCGAGGTGGGCCTTGAATATCTGCGCGAGCATGGCCTCCGCGCCCTCTGGAAGAAGGCCGCCCACAAGATCAAGGGCATCGAAGAGGACTACGACTATAATGAGTGGTACAAGCAGACCTGCACCACCGAGGAGACGCTTCAGAAGCAGCGCGCCGCAACACTGCCCGTCATGCCGAAGTTCTCCATTGTGATCCCCGCCTACAAGACCCCCGAGAAATTCCTGCGCCGCATGCTTCAGTCCATCGCGGAGCAGACCTATCCGAATTTTGAGGTAAATGTTGCCGATGCGACAGAATATGACGGCCTCGTCTGGGGCCGGCAGGACGGAAAGCAGCCCCGCGAGCTGCTGCAGGAGTTCGCCCGCCGCGACAGCCGCTTCCGTTATCAGCTGCTCGAGAAGAATCTCGGCATTTCCGACAACACCAATGCCGCCATCCGCATGGCTTCCCCGGACAGTGATTTCATCGTGCTTTGCGATCATGACGACGAGCTCGCGCCTGATGCGCTCTTTGAATGTGCCCGCACCGTGAACGAGCACCCGGACGTACAGGTCATTTATACCGACGAGGACAAAATCGACTTCGAGTCCGCTTATATGTTCGAGCCGCATTTCAAGACTGATTACAACCCGGACCTCCTGCGCTCCGTGAACTACATCTGCCATCTCTTCCTGATGCGCCGGACGCTGCTCGAAAGCATTGCGGAGACAGACGAGAATGGCGCGCGCGTCTACGAGCGGAAGGCCTATGACGGTGCCCAGGATTATGATCTGATCCTTCGGGCCTGCGAGGCCGCCGAGAAGCTTGATCCCCTGCAGCAGTACCTGAAGCGGGCAGAGCAGGAGACCGCCGCAGCCTATCAGGGAAATGTCTTCGGCGCGGAAAGCCCGGCAGCAGCCCACAGCAATTCGAATGCGCCGATTTCGGCAGACAACGCTGCTTTTTCGGCAGACACTTCCTTCGCCGCGGCCCCTTCAGGACAGGACAGCAGCGCCGCGGAATCCAACCCGCTGAAGCAGGCTGTGGAACGCCTGGCGGACCCGGCCTTCCGGAAGAGTCAGGGCATTTCCGATACCGAGTATCAGCTTCTTCTTGAGGGACGCTTCACCAGCAGCACCATCCGTCATATCCCGAAGGCGCTGTACCACTGGCGCTCACACCAGCTCTCCACCGCCGCGAACCCCGAAGCAAAGCTCTATGCCTTTGAAGCCGGCGCGCGGGCGATTTACGATCACTGCGTGCGGCAGGGACTGCCCGTCGAAAAGGTCGAGAAGGGCATCACCTACGGCTTTTATCATGTATGCTGCAAGGTGGGACAGTCCGGCACAGCAGAGAACGCAGGAGCCCAGCCCCTGATTTCTGTCATCATCCCGAACAAGGATCATGCAAGGGACCTTGACCTTGCGATCCGCTCCTTTATCGAAAAAGGAAGCTACCGGAACCTCGAGTTCATCGTCGTGGAGAACAATTCCGATCAGCCGGAGACCTGGGAATATTACGAGAAAATCCAGAAGGAATTTCCGGCGGCTGCTCCTGACGCAGCGGAAGCACAAGACCCGGCTGCCGATGGAAACGCGCCGGCAGCAGCCGGTGCAGAGCCCTCCGGTCCGCACCCCACTGTCCGTGTTGTCCGCTGGACGCGCGAGTTCAACTACTCCGCCATCAACAACTTCGGTGTGCAGTTCGCCCGCGGCGAGTACCTGCTGTTCCTGAACAACGACATTGAACTGCTGGAAAAGGATACCCTGAAGGAAATGCTTTCCTACGTGCAGCGCCCCGATGTCGGCATCTGCGGCGCACGACTCCTCTACCCGGACAGCGTCATCCAGCATGCCGGTGTTGTGATGGGCTTCGGCGGCATAGCCGGGGCCGCCTTCATTGGCATCCATGACAAGGAAAACACCTATATGCACCGTGCGAAGTGCGTGCAGGACTATTCCGCCGTCACCGCCGCCTGCCTCCTCTCGAAGCGCAGCGTATTTGACGCGGTCGGCGGCTTTGAGGAGAGCCTGGCCGTGGCCTTTAACGATGTCGATTACTGCATGAAGGTGCGCGCCCTCGGGCTGCAGGTGGTTTACACCCCCTACGCCCTCTGCCACCATTACGAGTCGAAGTCCAGAGGCCTCGAGGATACCCCGGAGAAGGTTGCCCGCTTCAACGGCGAGGTCGTGAAGCTCGCGAAGCGCTGGCCGGCGATACTCCGCCACGGAGACCCCTTCTATAACCCGGCGCTCACCCTCCGGAAGTCGAATTTCGTCCTGCGCGACCTCAATAAGGAACAGCCCGGCCAGCCCTTCCCCATGGAGCTTCTGAAGGATATCGTTTAGGGAAACCCTGGAGGAAAGTGTTTCCCCGCCGGATTTGCTGTGAAGCAGTAAGCGCCTATGCAAATCCAAGCGCTCCCCCGGAGGGCCTCAGCCCCATGCCTGCCGGGAATTATACTGATAAGGTTTGCTTTCTTGGGAAAGTGGTGTATAATCTCAAAAGTTTTTGTAATTGCTCCGCGTTAAAGAAATGCTGATCAAAGCGTTTCCCCCGCCGGATTTACGCTGCGAAGCAGCTGATTTCTATGTAAATCCCATGTGAATCCGTGCGATTCCCCGGACAATTGCACCTTTTCCAAGAGATACATCCTATGATTAAAGATAACCAGAAAAAACTGAACCAGCTGCACGTACTGCTGGACGCCCTGACGACGATCCTGGCGTACGCGCTGTCCTGGTACCTGACCATACAGGCGCCCGTTTTCCCTGAGAATCACGGCGTGCTGCCCCCGGCGGTCTACTTCGCCGCCCTCGTGCCCATGGTGCCGGGCTACCTGCTCCTGTACTGGGCCTTCAAGCTCTACGAGCCCAAGCGGACCATGTCCAAGCGTGCCGAATTCGGCCACATTTTTCAGGCAAATGTCGGCGGGCTCCTGGCCCTGACCTCGCTCCTTTTCGCCGGACGAAAGTCCGGCTATTTCGGTCATTTCAGTACACGAATGATCGCCGTTTTCTTCCTGGCGAACGTGCTGCTCCTGACCATCGAGCGCTTCGGAATCCGCTTTATTCTGACGCGGCTCCGGAAGAGGGGCTTCATTGATACCTGCCGCCGGAATCCGGACTGGGGCTACCATATCTACGGCATCGTGGACGACCTCACCGCCACCGGCGCTTCCTACCGCGGCATTCAGGTCATCGGCAAGATCAGCGACCTCGCGGAGCTCCTTTCCGCGAACACCATCGATGAGATCGTCATTACCCTGCCCCTTGCGGCCTACGCGAAGCTCGGCGGTATAGTGGCGGTCTGCGAGAAGTCCGGCGTTCATACCAAATTCATCCCGGACTACCTCAATGTTATCCACAGCAAGCCTGTCTCTGAGGATATGGACGGACTCCCCGTCATCAACATTCGCGCCGTGCCCCTAACCGACCCCGTGAAGGCGGGGCTCAAGCGTGCCATGGACATTTTCGGGGCCCTCGTCGGTATTATCCTGTTCAGTCCCGTCATGCTGACCGTCGCGATCCTCATCAAGCTGAGCTCGCCCGGTCCCGTGATCTTCCGGCAGGAGCGGGTCGGACTCCATAACCGCCCCTTTATGATGTATAAATTCCGTTCCATGGTCCAGCAGCGGCCCGAGGACGAGAAGAAGGGCTGGACCACGAAGAACGACCCCCGGGTGACCGGTGTCGGCCGCTTCATCCGGAAGACCTCCATCGACGAGTTCCCCCAGTTCTTCAATGTCCTGAAGGGCGATATGTCTCTCGTCGGTCCGCGCCCCGAGCGCACGCAGTTCGTGGAGATGTTCCGGGAGGAAATCCCCCGCTACATGGTGAAGCATCAGGTGCGGCCGGGCATGACCGGCTGGGCGCAGGTGAACGGCCTCCGGGGAGACACCTCCATTTACGAGAGAGTGAAATACGATCTCTGGTATATCGAAAACTGGACACTGGGACTTGACATCCGGATTCTGTTTATGACAGTATTCAAGGGATTTGTGAATAAAAATGCTTACTAGAGGATGAAAATATGGCACTTGACAACAGTAAATCAACCCGCCGTCCCCATTCCCGCGAGGAGTATGAGGCAGACCGGCAGGCCACAGAGGACCGGATCGTCAGCGACAGCGGCATGGAAGAGAAGCTTATGCAGCAGGCGGGCGGCCGGAAGGTGCGGAATTCCGCCATGCATCAGCCGCTCCCTGAGACGGCCTATGAGGAAAATGCCGGCGCTTCTGCTGACGGGCGTCTGCCCCAGCGGTCCCGCCGCACCACGGCGCGCCAGACGGAGGAGCACCGCCCGAACGGCGTTCTCAGGATGAACTCCGCCGCCGGGGCAGAGTCTGAGATCGAGGAGTCCCTGGCCCGGAAGAAAACGAAGAAGAAGGGCCGCATCAAACGCCTGATCGCCATGATTCTGCTGGAGGCAGTGACCCTCTGCGCCATCGTTGCGGTGGGCTTTGTGTCCCGCTATATGAGCCTCGTGCAGAACGACGTTGCCTTCGATAAGCAGAAGGTGCAGAACAACAACATTGACATCAGTAAGCAGCAGGAGATGGCCACCGGCTACTGGACCTTCGTGGTCTTCGGCGTGGACTCCCGTGACGGCTCCGTCGGCAAGGGCACCAATGCCGACGTGCAGATCATTGTCAATGTGGACCGTGCCAGCGGCGACGTGAAGATGGTCTCCGTCTATCGTGATACCTACCTGAACCTCTGCAAGAACAACCGCTATGCGAAGATCAACGAGGCCTACGCCAGCGGCGGACCCGAGCAGGCCGTGCTGGCCCTCAACAAGAACCTGGACCTCAACATCGAAAACTACGTAACCTTCAACTGGAAGGCAGTGGCGGACGCCATCACGATGCTTGGCGGCGTCGACATTGACATCACGGACAAGGAGTTCTACTACATGAACGCCTATATCCATGAGGTCTGCCTGAAGACCGGCATCAGCCAGGAGAACCCGGCAGCCGAGTACCTGAAGGAGAAGGGCTACCAGCACCTCGACGGCGTACAGGCCGTGGCCTATGCCCGTCTCCGCTATATGGATACCGACTTTAAGCGGACCGAGCGGCAGCGGGAGGTCATCAGCCAGTGCCTTGAGAAGGCAAAGAGCACCGATCTTGCGACCCTCACGAAGATCATCGACACCGTGCTGCCCCAGGTGGCCTTTAATATCGATACCGCCGAGATCATTCAGCTGGCAAAGGGCGTGGCCAAGTACAACATTGTCGGCACCGAGGGCTTCCCGACCGATCTCACAACCCAGATGATGGGCAAGAAGGGCGACTGCGTCATCCCGAAGGACCTCGCGTCCAATGTGTCGAAGCTGCATCAGTTCCTCTATAGTGATGCAGACTACAAGCCGTCCAGCGCGGTCTACACCTACAGCGACAAGATCGCGGACGACTCCAGCGTCTACAAGACCAGTAAGGCCGCAGAGGAAACGGTTTCTGAGAAGAAGACGAGCGCCGAGGCAGACGAGGAGGAGACAAAGAAGCAGCAGACCGAGACCGATGCGGACGGAAATGTCATCGAGTCGAAGAAATCGGATTCGGCCACAAAGGATTCCATCGCGGATGAGCCGACAGAATCCGGAAGCAGCAGGGAGTCGAAGGAAGGCGATGAGGACGAGAGCGGCGAGTCGAAGAACAGCAAGGAGAGCAGCTCTGCGGCGCTGACACCGGGCGAGGCAGAAACCACAAAGAGCCAGAAGAAGGAAGGCGAAGTCGTGGCGGATGACCCGACGGCATCGGAATCCAAGAGCAGCACAAAGGAAAGCACGAAGGCCTCTGCAGAGAGCAAGAAGAGCTCCGAGACCGTGGAAGAGCCCGGCAAGGCGGAGACCACGAAGGAAGCTGTGAAGGAGACCACAAAGGAGGCAGTGAGCCCCGTCTCACCCGGCGGCGATACCTATGACGCGCCGGGAGGCAGCGGCGGTGACGCAGACAGCGCCCACGGCCCCGGCCAGATCGTAGACTGACGGACAGCCCCTCGGCATTTTATGCCGGGGGGCTTGATGGATACATGAAAGAGGAAATGCATATGTCGGAAAATAAAAACACAAGGGCATCGGCGGATACAGGGATGGGAGCGCAGCTGAACCATACCTTCGGAATGCTGGCAGAGCGGATCATGGACGTTTATGTTCTGATCATGCTCTGCATTTTCCCGTTCTACAGCCATGATGCCTACTTCGATATCCTGGAGACCCGCTTCCGGGGCTTCTGGACTCTGACCCTCGGCATGGGCGCTATCATGCTTCTGCTGGGACTGTTCTACCTGATCTGCGACCGACTCTATGCCGGCGGCGCGAATGGAAAGGCTTTCCTTGGGCTCTGGAATCTGAAGCACTATAAGGAGCGCCTGAATCCGCAGCTCCTGCCCGCCGACATCCTCTTCGCGGCGCTGATCGCGGTTTATCTCATCTCCATGGCGCTCTCGGGCTACCCCTATGAGACCTGGTGGGGCAACCGCGGCCGCTACATGGGCGTCCTCATGTGGCTCATGCTTTTCCTGGCCTACATCTGCATCACCCGCTGCTATCGCTTCAAGCACTGGCAGCTCCGGGCCTTCGAAGTCGCTGCCGCCCTCGTCTGCCTCTGGGGCTGCACGGATTTCTTTAAGTTAAATGCCTTCGGCTTCTTCGATCAGGTCGGGGACCAGAAATATTGGGTCATCTTTGCCTCGAGCATTGGAAACATCAATTCCTATACCACCTTCACCGCCATGCTGGCGGCCCTCGCCGCAGGACTCTTCCTTCGGGCACGGAAAAGAGCCGATATTGCCTTCCAGTTCATCGTGATGTTGGTAGCGAACCAGGCCACCATCCTCGGCATGAGCGACAATGCCGTTTTTTCCTTCGGTATGCTTTATGCCGCCCTGCCGTTCTTCTTTTGGAAGGAGCGGAGAGATATCCTGCGGAGCGGCATTGCCCTCTGGATCACACTGCTTGCCATGCGGATCGGCGGCATGCTGATCACTACCCCGGGGCTCACCACCATTTCCACAGACTACGGAAACGGCGTGCTGATCACGCTGGGCAGCTATTCCTTCTTTAACGTTCCGCTGCTCGCCCTGGGACTGCTGCTTCTGCTTTTCGGTATGTTCAATCTGCGGAAGCTGTCACAGCCCCTTGCCAAGTGGCCGAAGCGCCTCTGGCTCGCCCTCATCGTACTGGCAGTGCTGGCCGTTCTCGCTGTGCTCATTGATGCCAACACGGGACACCACCCGGAGCTTTGGCAGAGATTCAGCGGCTTCCTCTACGTGAATGACCAGTGGGGCACCGGACGCGGCTTCGCCTGGCGCATGGCCCTCACCTACTTCCTGGAAAAGATGTCGTTCCTGCAGAAGCTCTTCGGCTACGGTCCGGACACCTACTACCTGATCACCATGGACAATTACTTCGAGGAGATGGTGGATGCCGGCTACGGCATGTTCGACAGTGCCCACAACGAGTACCTGAATTATCTGATGACCATCGGTATCGCGGGACTCCTGCTGTACCTGGGACTCTGCATCACCTATATCCGGAGCTGGCTCCGGAAGGCCGCAGACCGTCCGGAGTGCCTCGCCGCAGCCCTCCTCCTGCTGGTCTACATGTCCCAGGCCTTCATTAACATCTGCGTTCCCATCGTCTATCCGATTCAGGCCGTCCTCTGCTATATGTTTATGGCGCGGGAGAGGGAAACGTGAATACGGCTGAATACACGAAAATGTGTATTGCATTTTTATGTGAGAGCGGCTATAATCGAATCAAAGAGAGAGCAATCTTTTCTTGTCTTCGTTAGAAGATGACGAGTGACGGTTCTGACTCGTCGGTAAACTAAAAATTGACCGAGCGA
>CAVAXR010000038.1:0-10444 GCA_963592375.1 Oribacterium sp.
ATGGCGAGGTAGCTCAGCTGGCTAGAGCACGCGGTTCATACCCGCGGTGTCGAGGGTTCAAGTCCCCCCCTCGCTACGAAAGAGAACGATCTGCGAGAGCAGGTCGTTTTTTGTTGTTAAGAATCCGCAGACAAGAGAAGAGAAATGTGCTAAAATATCCCTTTACATAAATGTACTAAGCTAGGAGATAAATTCATGATGACAAATCGAGAAATCCGGCAGTTTGCCTGGCGGCAGCTGAAGCATAACTGGAGCGCGGCCATTGCCTCCTCCCTGCTTTCAACCTTCTGTATGCTGCTGCTTCTGCTTGGAATCAGCTGCGCAAGCCTTGTGACCGCCGTAGGTGCGGCTGCGCTTGTCGGCAGCGGGCTGCCGGTGCCGCTGCTGTTTCCGGCGGCGGGTATTGTGATTGCCCTGCTGTATGTTCTGCTCCTGTATTTTTCCACGGGCTTTTCGCTGGGCATGCTGCGGATCAATCTGCGGATTGCGAGGGGCGAAAAGATCCATGCGCGGGATATTTTCAGCGGTCTCACGGATTTTCGGCATCTCTGGCACTTTGCCTGGGTCTATATTCTTCTGAATCTGGGCTCGGTGGCACTGCATCTGCCGGCCGAGCTGGTTTCCTCGATCTACGGCAGCGGCAGCAGCAACGCACACATTATGATGGTTGTCTGCAATGTGCTGGCTGTCGTCTACGCGCTGGTCCTCTCCATGTCGGAGCTGGCATCGGCGGATGCTCCGGAGCGCGGCGCCTGGCAGTCGATACGGGTTTCCTGCCGCATCATGCGCTGCCGGAAGCTGAAGCTGGTGGGGCTGTTCTGCTCCTTTGCGCCCTGGCTGCTTCTCTCTGCCGTGACCTTCGGCATTGGTTATCTCTTTATGATTCCGTATCTTACCGTTTCGGAGGCGATATTCTTCCTGAGCGCCTACAGCGAGGAATACTTGAACGGGGATGACCGGGATCCGCAGGAAAATGTCGGCGGCGCGGAGACCGCGGACACGCCGGCGGGCGGCTTTATGGCAGCAGAAGAGCCGGGCAGCGCGGAGAATCCCGCAGCGGCTTCTGCAGAAAGCGCAGAGCCGGCAGCGGCGGCCGGTGAAAATATTGAAGCCGGAGACAATGCGGCCGAGGGAAAGCCGGAGGAACTCCGCAAAGCCTTTGATGAGGTGTACCGGGATATGCTGGAGGCACGCGCCGCAGAAAAGAAGGATGATGCCTGGGAGAGCTATGAACGCTGGAAAAAAGAGCATCCGTTGCCGGCGCCTGCTGCAGAGGCCGCGGCTGAAAGCGAAGCTGCGCCGAAGGCATTAGCGGAAGAGACAGCAGAGACTGCGGTGATTTCCGCGGACATGCGGTCGACAGAAGAGGGGGAAACGGAATGAAGTGCCCGTATTGCAATGCAGAGGATACTAAGGTGATTGAGTCCCGTGCGGCGGACGAAAATACGGCAATCCGGCGGCGTCGGCAGTGCGAGGGCTGTGGAAGGCGCTT
Organism: Oribacterium sp.; assembly: GCA_963592375.1. Classification (GTDB taxonomy): domain Bacteria; phylum Bacillota; class Clostridia; order Lachnospirales; family Lachnospiraceae; genus Oribacterium. The sequence goes on from CAVAXR010000038.1 coordinate 1,493, forward strand.
TACCACCTATGAGAAGCTGGAGACGATTCCGCTGATGGTGGAGAAGAAGGACCACAGCCGGGTGCCCTACGACCGCAGCAAGATCGAGGCCGGCATTGTGCGCTCCTGCCATAAGCGGCCGGTTTCCACGCTGCAGATCCGGCAGATTGTGGATGAGATCGAAAACCGTATTTTTGCGGACGGTGCGCGGGAGGTGCAGTCCCGGCGGATCGGCGAGCTGGTCATGGAGAAGCTGGAAAGCCTGGATCAGGTGGCGTATGTTCGCTTTGCCTCGGTTTATCGCGAATTTAAGGATGTGGACAGCTTCACGGAGGAAATCCGGAAGCTGATGGAGCATAAGGAGAAAACGGACAGTGAATAAGGGCTTGGCAAGGTTTTATCCGGATTACAATATTGAATCGGTGTATCAGGTGAATTTTGCACAGCTTCGGGAACGGGGCTTTGCGGGCGTGGCCTTTGATATTGACAATACGCTGGTGAAGCATGATGTTCCGGCGGACGCGGCGGCAGCGGCACTCTTTCAGCGGATTCATGCGGCGGGGCTGAAAACCTGTCTGCTTTCCAACAATCATGAGCCGCGGGTGAAGGCCTTTGCAGAGGCGGTCGGTGCGGATGCATATATTTTTGATGCACATAAGCCGGAGCCGGCAGGATACCATCAGGCGGCGGAGAAGCTGGGCATTGCGAAAACGGAGCTCGTTTTTTTCGGGGATCAGCTTTTTACGGATATCTGGGGCGCGAGAAATGCCGGCGTTGTGAGTGTGCTGGTGAAGCCGGTGGGACCGGAAAAGTATTTTCACATTGTGCTGAAACGCTGGCTGGAGAAGCCTGTGCTGCTGTGCTACCGGCGGAGGCATCCGCATATGGACAGCTTTGACTGAACGATGCATCATGGGCGGGGGAAACGTTTTCATCGGCGTTTTCCTAATGGATAGCTGAATGCGGAGGAATACATGACCAAAATATGTGTGCCCATTACGGGGCATTATGAGGCGGAAATCAAATTTCAGGCGGAGCAGATTCGCCGCGCCGAGAATTATCCGGAAATTTCTGTGATCGAATTCCGCTATGACCTGGCGAGTGAGGTGCAGGACGCGGGACTGGAGGAGCTGCTGCGGCGGCTCAGGGACTGCTTCCGCGAAAAGCAGCTGCTGTTTACCATTCGGACAGACATACAGGGCGGCGGCTTCCGCTATGATCCGGAGAGCTACCTTTCGCTGAATGAGCGGGCTGTCCGAAGCGGTGCGGTCGGTATGCTGGATATCGAGGGCGCCCGGGAGGGCTATGCGGCAGGGGCGCCGAGCGTGACGGACTGAAGAATCACGGAGCGGCTGACAGCACTCTGCCGCGCGCGGGGAGTGAAGTCGGTGATTTCCTATCATGACTTTTCCGGTACGCCGGCTTTGCCGGACATTCTGGAGATATTCCGCGGTCTGCGGGAGCAGGGCGGAGATGTGCTGAAGGCAGCCTTTATGCCGAGAACAGAGGAGGATGTGCTGAACGTCATGCTGGCAACCCGTCAGTTCCGCACGGAGGATATGGATATGCATGAATACATTTCCATGTCCATGGGAAAGCGCGGACAGCTGAGCCGCGTGGCCGGCGGACTTTCCGGCTCCGACTATACCTTCGCAGCGGTGGAGCAGGCTTCTGCGCCGGGACAGCTGGAGGTGGGAGATGCTGTGCACATTATGCGTGCGCTTTTTTACTAAAAAGTCAGCGGGAATGCTGAAAAATTAGGGTTATTCGCGCATCCTATGAGCTGTATTGATTTTATCTATGAAGTTCTGCACAAGGACAGATTGAAAAAACGGATTTCTCATGGTAAACTTGTTCAAGTCGACAGAGGTTTGAAATATCAGATTTGGGGTGATGTTTCTGATTTCTGCCAGCCGGTCAGCGCATGACCGGAGGTATCCATTATACTGCAGAGGCTTTGCGGCACGAGGGGTCGTGCTCAGAAACGAAGCGGCTGCAAACATTTTTATCAAGGGGGATAATAATATGGATCAGTACAAAAAAGCGCTGTTCGCTCCTTGCAAGCCCATGGGACTTCCCTGGTGGTTTGCTCTCATTATCGTGGTGATCGCCTTTGCGGGCATGTTCACCGGCTCACTGTCAACAGATCTGGCTGGATGCTTCCTGCTGATGCTGAGCATTGGTATCGTCTGTGACCAGATCGGTGACAGACTTCCGATCTGGAATACTTATGTAGGCGGCGGTATCGTTATGACCTACATCGTATCTGCTTGTCTCTTTACCTACAACTTCTTCCCGGAGAAGTACGTTGAGGGTATGACAGCACTGATGGATGATTCAGACTTCCTGTCCTTCTTCATCGTGTTCCTGATCACAGGCTCCATCATTTCTCTGGATCGTAAGCTGATGATCCGCTCCTTCGTGGGCTATATTCCGTCTATCTTCGGCGGCCTCTTCGGTGCAGGTCTGCTGGGCATTATCGGCGGTCTGATCTTCGGCGTAACACCGTCCAACGTGCTGATCAAGTACGTGCTTCCGATCATGGGCGGCGGAAACGGCGCAGGTGCCGTGCCTCTGTCTCAGATCTACGAGACGGTAACCGGTGATCCGGCGGCAAACTACTATACCTTTGCCATTGCGATTCTGACCATTGCAAACGTATTCGCCATCATCTCTGCTGCACTTCTGAGAAAGGTCGGCGAGATCAAGCCGTCTCTGACAGCAGGCTGCGGCGCAGAGGCACGTCTGATGAGAAAGGGCGACTTTGATGCAGACGATACAAAGCTCGAGAAGCCGAAGCTTGGTGATTACGGCGGAGCTGTTGTAATGGCATGTGCTTTCTATGCACTGGGCAGACTGTTTGCAAAGGTTATCCTTCCGGAGATTGCCGGCGCACCGATTCACCAGTTTGCTTACATGATTCTCTTCGTTGCTATCGCTGCTGCTACCGGCATCGTTCCGGACAACATTCGTGCGGCTGCTAAGACAATGCAGAGCTTCTTCACCAAGAACTTCATCAACATCGTCATGGTAGGTGTAGCTGTAGATACCAACATCAAAGATCTGGCTGCTGCATGTACACCGTCCAACGTTGTGATCGCAGCCCTGATCGTTATCGGATGTATCATCGGTTCCGGCATCATCGGCTACCTGGTTGGCTTCTTCCCCATCGATACAGCCATTACTGCTGGTCTCTGCATGGCAAACCGCGGCGGTTCCGGAGACCTTGCTGTACTTGGTGCAGCAGACCGTATGGCTCTGATCCCGTATGCACAGCTGTCCTCCCGTCTTGGCGGCGGCATCGTGCTGATCCTCGGATCTGTCATCTTCGGTATGTTCCTGAAGTAATTTCAAAAACAAAAAAAATAAAGCGAACAGTAAAAGGGGTCGGGCGTATCGCCCGATCCCCTTTGCATTTTTCGTAAAAAGGAGCGGATATGATCGCATATTACAAAAAATCAAGCTTTTTCTGCGGCCTCGGCGGTGCGGCCGTTGGTGTGCTGCTGGTGATTCTGGGCTATCGGGGACAGATCGTCGGGACCGGAAGTCCGTGGCCGATCTATGCGGTGGTGCTCGGTGCTGTACTGGGCTGGGCATTGGGAAAGTCCTTTTCTGTAAGCCTGGCATCCAGACGGCTGCGGGAGCTGGAGGCGGTGCTCTATCAGGAGGCCAATCCGGCGGCCTTTTTGCAGACCTTTGTCCCGCTGCACAGCACGCTGAAGAACGAGACGGCCGAATATATGGATGGCTGCTGCAAGATTTCCTTTGCGCTGGAGGCGGAGGGAAAGCTGGAGGAGGCGCTGGCACAGGTGGAGGAGCTGAAGCCGCTGTCCCTGAAGGAGCATGCGCTGTCGACGACGGCTCTGGTATGCAACCAGCGCTGCAACGTCTATCTTCTGCAGCACAATATCCCGGCGACGCGGGAAATGCTGGAGGTGATGACGGATCTTGCTGCACGCTCCGAGAAACGTGCGCCGGCGCTTTGCCGGAATCTGAAGGACTGTGTCCGTCTTCATGAGGCGCGCATTGCCTGCCTGGAGGGAAGGATGGATGCGGATACCGCCTACATTGAAGAGGAGGCGCAGCTGTCCACCAATGCCATTCACCGTAAGGAGATGCAGCTTTCACTGGCGGAATATTATCTTCGGACAGATCGGCCGGAGAGGGCGCGGACATATCTGGATGCTGTTCTGGCGGACCGTTTCGGTATTTATCCGGAAAAGGCGGCGGAAGCTCTGCTGACGTCCCCGGAGACCGTCTGGCGGATGCCGGAGGACACGGCGGAGCCGGAAGCGGAAATGACGGAAAATCCTGCAGCAGAACCGGCGGCAGACGCTGCGGAAAATCCCGATGCTTGAGATTTTCGGACTGCGATGCTAGAATATAAGGAAATTGCTATTGAACGTATAGGCAGAAATGGTATGTTGGCGGCGCTGAATGCCGCATTTTGGAGGCAGCAGCTCTATGACCAGTCGTGAATTGCTTTATGTAAAAACCGTTGCAGATGAGAAGAACATTTCCAAGGCGGCAAAAAAGCTCTTTGTTGCCCAGCCGTCTCTTTCTCAGTCGATTTCCCGTATTGAGGATGCCATTGGCGTAAAACTGTTTGTGCGCGGCTCCAACGGTCTGCACCTGACCTTTGCGGGGGAACGCTATTATCAGATGGCCTGTCAGATTCTGAAGATTTATGACAACTTCGAATCGGAAATCACAGACATCAATGATCTGCGGGCCGGCCGGATCTACTTCGGCATCACCAACCACCTCGGCGCCATTGTGCTGCCGCATATCCTGCCGGAGTTTCAGGAGCAATGCCCGAATATCAGCATCGAGATTTTTGAGGGGTCTACAGAACCGCAGGAAATGAAGCTTGTGAGCGGCGAGCTGGATTTTGCCATTATGCATGCGCCGGTGGAGGAGAGTGAGGCGAATCCTTCACTGAATTACGAGATTCTGGCGGACCATCCCTTCGTGATCGCCATGTCCAAGGACAATCCGCTGGTGCAGAAGGCGCAGCCGATGGAGGGCTACGATTATCCTGTGCTGGATGTCCGGCTTCTTCAGGATGAACCTCTCCTGACGCTGTTTAAGGAACAGCGGATCCGGCATGTTACGGATGCTGTGCTGAAGAAGGCGGGCATCAATCCGAAGATTCGTCTGCAGACCCGGAATTATATGACGACGGAGCGGCTGGCGGCGCTGAACATGGGCTATACCATGCTTCCCAGCGATTATGTGAACCAGAACCGCTACCAGAATCCGCCGGCCTATCTGTCCATTGAGAAAAAGTACAATGCCTTCTGGAGCCTCTGCATTGCCACGCTGAAGGATGCCTATCTTTCGAAGGCAGATCAGTGCCTGCTGCAGATTCTCAGGGAGCGAAACGGCGAGATCTGACGAGGATGCAGGACGCGCCGACATTTCCCCGGGATAATGTTTTCGGCGCGACCATGACGAAAGGAAGCTATGGAAAAGTACAACGCAATTTTGTTTGATCTGGACGGCACCATCATTGATTCGGGGCCGGGGATCATGAAGTCGGCACAGTATGCGCTGACAAAATTCGGATTTCCGGAGGAACCCGAGGAGCGGCTTCGACGCTTTGTGGGGCCGTCGCTGGTGGATTCCTTCATGCAGTTCTATGGAATGAGCAAGGAGGATGCAGAGCGTGCCACCGGTTATTACCGGGAGGTCTATCCCGTGCAGGGGATTTTTGATGCCACTTTGTATGAGGGCATCACAGAGGTGCTTCGTGAGCTGCACGACGCTGGGCGGAAGGTTCTGCTGGTGACCTCCAAGCCGCATGTTTTTGCGGAGCGGATTCTGGAGCACTTCGGGCTTTCAGAATATTTTGATTATCAGACGGGTCCAGAGCTCAGCGACCATGATTCGCGGAAGGCACGGCTGATCGACAAGGCGGTGGATGCGCTTCGGCTGGATAAAAAGCGCGTGCTGATGATCGGCGACCGGCACTTCGATATGGAGGGGGCTGCGGAGAGCGGCGTGGATTCTCTCGGCGTCGCCTACGGCTATGGGAGTGAGGCGGAGCTTCGGGAGGCCGGGGCCGGCTGCATTGTCCGTCGTCCGCAGGAAATACTGCACTATGCATTGATGTAAATATAGAACGGAAGATCGAAAGGGGTTCGCGGGCAAGGTCGGCGGGCCCCCTTTTCAACAAATAGGTTATACCTATGTGGATTATAATTCATAATGTATTTTACTATGTGCAAAAAAAGCATTATCATCAAATTACACCAAATTAAGGTATGAATTTGTGGTTCTCTAGGGTATAATCACTAGTAGAGACCGGAGAGGGAGACCTTTTCGTGGGTGATCACTTTAGGAATGTGGGATGCGTCAGCTGCGTCTCACCGACAAGGAGGGATACTATGGAAATTAAGAAACCTGCTGTTGCGGGCACGATGGAATCCAGTGACTGCCAGGTTACTGTGGAGCCGGGAGATGGAAAGATTGATTTCACTCTGGACAGCGCAGTAGCTCATCAGTTCGGCAACCAGATTCGCAAGGTTGCTTTGGAGACACTCCAGAATCTGGGTGTTGACAACGTAAAGATTTCTATCGTCGACAAGGGTGCACTTGACTGCACAATCAAGGCACGTATCGAGGGTGCGGTTTACCGCTCTGTAGACCAGTACACTAACTTACCGTGGGGAGGTGCAATCAAATGATTGAGAATCCTAATAAGAAGAGACTGAGAAGATCTATGATGTTCCTGAATGCACAGAAGCCTTCACTCATCAAGGATCCGTACATTTACAAGGTAGATTCCCTGATGCTGGATCTGGAGGATGCTGTTGCTGTAACAGCGAAGGACACAGCCAGATTCTCTCTGTATCATGCACTGACCACCATTGACTACAGAGGCGCTGAACGTGTTGTTCGTATCAACGGTCTGGATACTGACCTCTGGGAAGAGGATATCCGCTGCTGCGTAGCCGGCGGTGCTGATGTTATCCGTATCCCGAAGACAGAGAATGCCGATATGGTTCGTGCCGTTGAGGAGAAGGTAGTGGCAGCAGAGGAAGAGTTCGGCAGAGAGCCGGGTTCCACACTGATCATGTCCGCTCTGGAGTCCGCAAAGGGCGTTATGAATGCATATGAGGTTTGTACCTCTTCTGATCGTATGATCGGTGTTGCGCTTTCCGGCGGTGACTATACAAAGGATCTGCAGACCAAGATCACCGGAACCGGCGTAGAGCTGATGGGTGCCCGCCAGCAGATGGTGATTGCTGCCCGTGCAGCCGGCGTGCAGTGCTTCGATACCGTTTGGACAGATCTTGACAACATGGAGGGCTTCAAGAAGGATGTTGAGACCATTCATATGATGGGCTTCGACGGAAAGTCCTGCATCAATCCTCGTCAGATCGATATCGTGCATAAGATCTTTACCCCGTCCGAGAAGGAAATCATCTTCGCTGAGAAGGTAATCAAGGAAATTGATGACAAGAAGGCAAAGGGCATCGGCGTGTTCACTGTTGACGGAAAGATGATCGATATCGCTTTCTATGATGGTGCAAAGAGAAACATCATGCTTGCCAAGGCAGCCGGCATTTACAAGGGGGATCTGTAATTATGATTAATGCAGTTGGTAGAGACATACCTGAAGAGATCTTAAAGGCAACCGGAAAGGATATCTTCCGGGGAACCCATTATCACGATGGAGATGAGTACGATACCGCTTCCCACAAGGTGAAGTGCGTGATCAACTCCAACGGCTCCAAGCTGGTTGACAGCATCCATGACGTGCTGGTAAAGTGCGGCATCAAGGATGGCATGACACTTGGCTTCCACCATCATTTCCGTAATGGTGACAAGGTGCTGAACATGGTTGTCGAGGAGTGCCATAAGATGGGCATCAAGGATCTGACCATCGCAGCATCCTCCATGGGCTCCCAGAATGACCCCATCGTTCCTTATATTGAGGACGGCACCATCACAAACATCCAGTCCTCCGGCGTGCGCGGCGGCATTGGAAAGGCCATTTCCGAGGGTAAGCTGAAGGGACTTGCTATCATGAGATCCCATGGCGCCCGCGTAAGAGCCATTGAGACCGGCGAGACACATATCGACATCGCTTTTATCGGTGCACCGACAGCGGATGAGTACGGCAACCTGAATGCAAACGGCGGTAAGGCTGACTGCGGCGTGCTTTCCTACTCTGCAGTAGACGCACAGTATGCAGACAGAGTGGTAGCCATCACTGACTGCCTGGTTCCGTTCCCGAACCTTCCGGCACAGATCACGCAGACCTATGTGGACTATGTGGTTGTTGTGGATGAGATCGGCGATCCGGCAAAGATTGCAACCGGTGCTGCTAAGCCGACCAAGGATCAGAGAAAGCTCCTGATGGCACAGTACTGCACAGACTTCGTGACCAGCACACCGTACTTCAAGGAGGGCTTCTCCTATCAGACCGGTGTCGGCGGTGCATCCATCGCTTCCACCATTTCCCTGATGGAGGTTATGAAGGAAAAGAACATTCACATGAGCTTCGGTGTCGGCGGTCTGACAAAGCCGATGTGCGACCTGCTGGATCAGGGTCTTGCAAAGTGCCTTGTGGATACTCAGGACTTCGACCAGGATGCTATTGCAAACGTGACCTCCAACCCGAACCACTTCTACATCACAGCCGGCGAGTATGCAGACCCGTTCAACAAGGGCGCATATGTCAACAAGCTTGACTTTGTTATCCTGGCTTCTCTTGAGGTGGATACACACTTCAACTGTAACGTAGTGGTTGGTTCTGACGGCTATATCACCGGCGCGCAGGGCGGACATCCGGATACTGCTGCAGGTGCAAAGTGCACCATCGTGATCGCTCCGATCATGCAGGGCAGAATCCCGACAATCTGCACAGACTGTACAACCGTTACCACACCTGGTGAGGATGTGGACGTAGTTGTTACCGATTACGGTATCGCCATCAATCCGAAGAGACAGGATCTCATCGAG
>CAVAXR010000039.1:0-10399 GCA_963592375.1 Oribacterium sp.
TCCTTGAAGGGCTCGGAGAAATGCTTGGATACCAGCAGTGCAAAGTTGGTGCACTCGGTCTGCCGTGCTGGATCCTCATAGCTGTGACCGTTCACCGTTACGATGCCGTTGGTGTTCTCATTCACCACGATGCCGTGCGGGTTCATGCAGAAGGTGCGCACATTATCCTCAAACTTCTCGGTGCGGTATACGATCTTGCTCTCGTAAAGCTCATCTGTGAGATGAGAGAAGAGTACTGCCGGAAGCTCCACGCGCACGCCCAGATCCACACGGTTGGACTTTGTCGGGATGTCCAGCGCCTGACAGACATTTTCCATCCATTTGCTGCCGCTTCTTCCAACGGAAACGATGCATTTCTCACAATCATAGGCGGTCTCGCCCACCCATACGCGATAGCTTCCGTCCTCGAGGTGCTCGATGCGGGTCACCGGGGACTCGAAGTAGAAATCAACCTTTTCCTTCAGCTCATCGTAAAGCTGGCCCAGCACCACCAGGTTAATGTCGGTGCCCAGATGCCGTACGGAGGCATTCAGCAGCTTCAGGCGGTTCTGGATGCAGACCTTCTTCAGCTTGGTTCCGGCAGTGGAATACATCTTCGTTCCCTCGCCGCCGTGCGTCATGTTGATCTCATCTACATATTCCATCAGCTCGGTTGCGGTTTTCTTGCCGATATATTCGTACAGCGTACCGCCGAAATCATTGGTAATGTTGTACTTGCCGTCGGAGAAGGCACCGGCGCCGCCGAAGCCGCTCATGATGGAGCACGATTTACATTTGATGCAGGACTTGATCTTGCTGCCGTCGATCGGACAGTGCCGCTTCTTTAAAGAATAGCCGGCATCAAACACTGCGATTTTTCTGCCGCTGCATTTCTGGGTCAGCTCATAGGCGGAATAAATACCGCCCGGACCTGCACCCACAATAATTACATCATATTTCATGAATAAAAAAACTCCTTTTTAGATAGCATCCAGGGCCTGTGCGAGATCCGCGATGAGATCCTTCTTGTCCTCCAGACCGCAGGAGATCCGCACGAGGCCGGCGGGTACACCGGCAGCGATCAGCTGCTCATCGTTCATCTGACGGTGCGTGGAGGTGGCAGGATTCAGACAGCAGGTGCGGGCATCGGCCACATGGGTCTCAATGGCAGCCAGCTTCAGATGCTTCATGAATACCTCTGCCGCTGCACGGCCGCCCTCCAGCTCGAAGGAAACTACGCCGCAGCCGCCGTTGGGCAGATACTTCTGTGCGCGGGTGTAATATTTGTCGCCCGGAAGACCGGGGTAGCTTACATGGGTAACCTTCGGGTGCGCTGCCAGGAACTCGGCAACTGCCTGTCCGTTTTCCACATGACGCGGCATACGAACATGAAGAGACTCAAGACCGAGATTCAGGTAGAAGGCATGCTGCGGCGACTGGATGCAGCCGAAATCACGCATGAGCTGAGAGGTACACTTGGTAATGAAGGCGCCCTCCTTGCCGAACTTCTCTGCATAGGTAATGCCGTGATAGGACTCGTCCGGTGTGCAGAGGCCCGGGAACTTGTCGGCATGCGCCATCCAGTCGAATTTTCCGCTGTCTACGATTGCGCCGCCGACAGCTGCGCCGTGACCGTCCATGTACTTGGTGGTGGAGTGCGTCACAATATCTGCGCCCCACTCGAAGGGCCGGCAGTTGATGGGGGTCGGGAAGGTATTGTCCACAATGAGCGGAACGCCGTGGGCATGGGCAGCCTTCGCGAACTTTTCAATATCGAGAACCGTCAGTGCCGGATTGGCGATTGTCTCGCCGAAGACGGCCCGGGTATTCTCCTGAAAAGCCGCATTCAGCTCTTCCTCTGTGCAGTCCGGCGACAGGAAGGTGGCAGTGATGCCCATCTTCGCCATGGTGACGGAGATCAGATTAAAGGTGCCGCCGTAGATGGAAGAGGAGGCCACGATATGGCTGCCGCATTCGCAAATGTTGAAGAGTGCGAAGAAATTGGCTGCCTGTCCGGAGGAGGTCAGCATGGCTGCCGTGCCGCCCTCCAGTGCTGCGATCTTGGCTGCAACAGCATCATTTGTGGGATTCTGCAGACGGGTATAGAAGTAGCCGCTGGCCTCAAGGTCAAAGAGCTGACCCATAGCCTCGCTGGTTTCATATTTAAAGGTGGTTGACTGCACGATCGGAATCTGACGGGGCTCGCCGTTTCCTGGGGTATAGCCGGCCTGTACGCATTTGGTGTTGATAGAATAGTCACTCATTACTTGTGTTTCCTCCAATTATTGATTTTTCTGTAACTATCATAACACTTTTTTACGCATATGAAAACCACAGCAGATGTGCCGGCAAGGTACAGCGTTGAAGAAGAATTGAAGACCAAAACCGTGCAGCAGCTGATAGGGTACTAAGGAAACGCCGGATGAAAGCGTTTCCCAAAAGAGCGGTGAATTATGCTATGATATCCCTATCTTTAGCATGCGGACGTCCTTGCTGCAGCAGGACAGGAAGGAGGCTGCTTGCGGAAACATGAGCAGGAGGGATATCCTATGAAAAACCAGAAGAGAGCGATGCAGACTCTGACTGTGCTGTGCAGTCTGCTGCTTCTGTCCGGCTGCGGCGGAAAGAAGGCGGAAAATACAGAAGAAACGGCGGGCCGGACCGAAAAAACGACGGAAGCCGCAGGTGAGGCGGCCGGAGAAACGCAAACAGAAGCAGAGTCGTCTGCGCCGGAGGAGGCTGCCGGGGAGGTGACTGCGGATCGCCCTGCGGTAGAAACAGAGCGCTTTACAGACGGCACGAGTGCGAGCGAAGACGCGGTTTTCTATCAGATCAAGTACGATACACTGGTGCTGACGGGGGAAAGCAGGACACGCTTCAGTGCGTTGAATGAGACGCTGGAAAAAGAAGCGGCAGACCGCAAAACAAGGATGGATACGGCATTTGAGGAGCTGAAGGATGCGGCGGCTGAGATGGAGTCCTATGGCGATCTGGGGATGGGCGTCAGCATCTCGGATACATTGAGTGTGCGGCGCTGCGATTCCCGGGTGCTGTCTGTTTTGGAGACGGACGATGAGTTTCTCGGCGGTGCGCATGGCTCCGTTGCATATGTGGGCTTAAATTACGATGTGCAGACCGGCGAGAAGCTGGAGCTCACGGATCTGGTCAGGGATACGGAGGCGCTTCTTAAGATCCTTGCCGATAAGCTCTGCGCGGAGTATCCGGATATTATGTTCTTTGCGGAAGATGAAGAGGAAAATAAGGGGCTGAGCCGCGAGGAAGCGCTGCTGGCATATTTGCAGGAATACTATAAGGAGTATCCCGACAGCTTCAGCTTTACCGTGGACCATAAGGGGCTGACCTTCTACTTCAGCCAGTATGCGATTGCGGCGTATGCCTACGGAATGCAGGAGGTGGAGATCGGTTTTTTAGAGGAGCCGTCGATTTTCACCGGCCGCTGCACAGAGGCAGAGGGTGCCTGGGCGATGAACTTTGAAAACAATGAGCTCGTATATTATACCGAAAACGGGAAGCATTACAGCCTGAGTGTGCAGCCGGAGTGGGCCGAGTATGATGAATACCATGCGATAGATTTTTATATTAACGATGCGCTCGCTTTGCGGCAGGAAGACATTATCGCATTGGATATAAAGCCGCTTCTGATCGAGACAGAGGATGGAAGGCATTATCTCTGGCTTCGCATCTCTGAGTATGACGATTATAACTATCTGCTGTGCTATGCCATTTCCGGTGATACGATCACGTCCTGCGGCAGTGCTGTTCCGGGGGACATCACATCAGAGGATTATGAGCAGGGCGTATATATGGTGAATCAGCTCTGTGATCCTGCGCGCTTCGCATATGAGCAGGGGACGGATTTGCTGGGAACCTACAGCATTTACCGCTATGACCGGCTGGGCAGAGACGGCTTGCCGGAGGGACTGACGCCGTATTATTTCTGCCGTCCCTGGAGCACGTTGACCACGAAGCAGGAGCTTACGCTGGAGGTGATTGAGGATAATGCTGTCGAGCCGGAGATCGGAGCGGATGCGCAGGGCTATTCGGAGTACCTTACTATAGAAGAGAGGGATGCGACAGAAACGACCGGCGGCAGGGAAATCACGCTGCCTGCGGGAACGAAGCTTACGCAGTACCGCACGAACGGCATCAATTATGTGGACTGCCGCGTGAATGACAGCGAGACTGTGGTGCGGGTGCAGATCACGTTCCCGGAGGGCAACTGGGAGCAGTATGTGAACGGCATGAGCATTGATGATGTTTTTGACGGCGTTGCATTTGCCGGATAAGGGAGATATGAAATGAGTACAATTGCAGAAAATCTGGCCTCGGTGGAGGCGCGGATTCAGGCGGCCTGCCAGCGGGCCGGCAGAGCACGGGAGGAAGTGACGCTGATTTCGGTCAGCAAGACGAAGCCGGTATCCGATGTGCGGGAGGCCATGGCAGCCGGGGCACGGGTCTTTGGCGAAAATAAGGTGCAGGAGATCCGGGAGAAAACGGAGGCCGTCACGGAGCCGCTGGACTGGCATATGATCGGGCATCTGCAGGCAAATAAGGTGAAGTATCTGCCGGGCAAGGTCTGCATGATTCATTCGGTGGACAACCTGAAGCTGGCGGAGACCATCGAAAAGGAATTCGCGAAGCATGACCTGTGCATTGACATCCTCTGCGAGGTAAATATGGCGGGCGAGGACACGAAGTTCGGGCTTGCGCCGGAGGAGACGGAAAGCTTCATCCGGCAGCTTGCGGAATTCCCGCACCTTCGGGTGAGGGGGCTCATGACGATTGCACCCTTCACGGAGGATGCAGAGTCCAATCGCGTCTACTTCCGCGGACTGAAGGCGCTGCGGGATGCGATCAATGAGAAGCAGCTCCTGTCCGAGCCGATGGACACCCTCAGCATGGGCATGACCGGTGACTTCGAGGTCGCCGTCGAAGAGGGCGCCACCATGGTCCGGGTCGGCACCGCTATATTTGGAAAAAGGGATTATGCTGTGTGATTCCGTTTCCCGTGCCGGATTTTACCGCCTCTTTAGGAAAACAATAACCATCATGCTGCACAGCAGCTCTGTTGCGGGAACGGCGAGCCAGATGCCGGTCATGCCGAGAATCGCAGAAAGCAGCGGCGCGAGAATGACGATGCCGAGCAGTCCCCGGAGAAGGGAGGCGGCGAAGGCCTCCATGGCGCGGTCAGTGGCGCTGAGAAAGCCGGAGGCTGCGATATTAAAGCTTGCAAACAGCAGGCCGATAAAGTAGAGGCGGATGCCCCGTACCGCATAAGCTGTCATTTCTGCGTTGCCTTCGCTGTTGAACATAGACGAAATGGCTGTCGGGAACAGATTCAGCAGCACCAGCATGAAAAGGGCCAGAATTTCGGCGGTCGCGGCGGCATAACAAAGAAGCTGCTTCACCGCAGGCCTGTCGGCACGTCCGTGGGCATCACTCATGAGCGGCTGGCTTCCCTGCGCGACACCGTTGAAAATCGCAATCGCGACGATGTTAATGTTGGCAATCACACCGTAGGCGGCCACGCCGACATTTCCCGCCAGTGCAAGAATCAGCGAATTGAACACCACTGTAATGACACCGTTCGAAAGCTCCCCGATGAAGGAGGAGAAACCGAGCCGGGCAGAGATGAGAAAGCGATGCAGGGACGGCAGCTGCAGCTGAAAATGGATGTGATTGTTCTTTCTCCGGAAGTGCAGGAGACAGATGCCGATGCCGACAAGCGGCGAAAAGGCGGTGGCCAGTGCGGCGCCGGACATGCCGAGACCCAGCGGAAACATCAGGATATAGTCGAAGATCACATTAAAGATGCTGCTGGAGAAGGTGGCAATCATGGCGAGTGTCGGGTCATCGTCATTTCGGACGAAGGCATTGAGTACCTGATTCCACATAAAAAAGGGCGCAAAGCACATGAAAATCCGCGTGTAGCTGAGCCCTGCCGCAGTAATCTCGGCATCAGCTCCCAGCGTCTGCAGTACAAGCGCCGGACAAAGCGCCCCCAACAGCATGAAGGGCAGGCCGAGCAGCGTGGTGCAGAGCAGCGCGTTCGAGAAGAAGCGTCGGCTTTCTGGATTTTCCTGCGCCGCGAGGATTTTGTAGCGGGTGGCAGAGCCTACAGCCGTCATGGCACCGAAGGCGTAGATCAGATTGTAGATGGGCAGCACGAGATTCAGGGCCGTGATGCCGTTGGTGCCCGCGGAATTGGCAATGAAGATCGTGTCTGCCAGCACATAGGCTGACATGCCGAGCATGCCGAAAATGTTCTGCAGCACATAGCGAAGGAACTGCCGCCGGATATGTCCTGCGCCGCTGCTTCCTATATTAATGTCTTCGCTTCCGATCGATTGGCTTGTGCCGACTTTCACAGAAATACCCCCTTGCATATCGCGTCATAAAGTCTTATTTTTGATCACGAGGGATAGGATAGCGCACGGCTTCTTTTTTGGCAAGCCGCGCTGTCGGATAGGAGGAGCTATGCTGATTGTATTTCTGGAAATTCTGGGAACCATTGCGTTTGCGGTTTCCGGGGCAATGGTGGGGATCCGCCGGGGGATGGATGTCTTTGGCGTGACGGTGCTTGGCGTTGTGACGGCGGTTGGCGGCGGCATGGTGCGGGATGTGACCCTCAATAAGGTGCCGGCTGCGCTGACGAGTCCGCATTATGTGGTGATGGCCATTATGACCTCGCTCATTGTGTTTGCACTGGCGTTTTTCCGGAAACGGCTGGCGGACCGAAAAATGCAGCAGATTTATGAGCTTCTGATGCTGCTCATGGACTCTCTGGGGCTTGGTATTTTCACCGTCATGGGTGTGCGTGCCGGGGTGGAGGCAGGTTATCTCGACAACGCCTTCCTGCTGGCGTTTCTCGGTGTCATCACGGCGGTCGGCGGAGGACTTCTCCGGGATATGATGGCCGGTGTGCCGCCATACATCTTCGTGAAGCACGTGTACGCCTGTGCATCGGTGGCCGGCGCGGTGCTCTGCGTCATTTTGTATCATTCGGCCGGTCAGACGGCTGCACTGATCTTTCCGTCGTGTCTCGTGTTTGTGATCCGGCTTCTGGCGGCCCGCTTCCGCTGGAATCTGCCGCGGATCGAGGCGGAAAAGCAGGATTGAGCAATAAAAACGCAGATTAACTGCATTTTTGCTTGACAAGTATGCGGTGAGCTTCTAATATACCTTTTGCAAATCAGTTGCAAATTCAGGCACCCGGCATTTGCCGGGTGCTTTTTGCGGGCACGGGTTAAGGTCGAAATGTCTCATGAGAGGCGGCTCGCATCGGGACTTTGGAGCTTTAAACCCTAATATCACATAATTAAAGGAAGAAATGCACATGCACCATACATTCAGAATGCAGAACAGATACAAAGGCGTCATTGCCGTACTGGCGGGTTTCCTGCTGCTCACTGCCTGCGGCAGCACAGCGTCAGGGAGTGACGCGGCAGGCGCAGGAAATGCCGCGTCAGCAGAAGACGGCAGCGGCAGACTGCAGGTGATGGCGAGCTTCTATCCGATGTATGACTTTTCCGTGAAGATCGGCGGCGAGTACGTTGAGGTGACGGATATGGTGCCGGCGGGCACGGAGCCCCATGACTGGGAGCCGGCGCCGAAGGATCTCGCGAAGCTGGAGGAAGCGGACGTTTTCGTATACAGCGGTGCGGGGATGGAGTACTGGGCCGAAGACATTATCACAAGCATACAGAACGAGAAGCTGGTGATACTGGAGGCCTCCGAGGGCATCGCGCTTCTGAGTGCGGAGGAAGAGGAGGCGGCGCATGGCTACGAGGGACAGGATCATGAGCATGCACACGGCGAAACGGATCCGCATGTCTGGCTGGATCCGATGAAGGCGAAGCAGGAGCTGGCGAACATCCGGGATGCTTTTTCAGAGGCGGATCCGGCGCATGCCGAAGACTATGCGGCAAATTATGAGACCTGGGCGGCAAAGCTGGATGCGCTGGACACAAGCTTCCGCGAGACCCTTGCGCAGTGCGTAAAGCATGAAATTGTGGTTTCCCATGAGGCCTTCGGCTATCTCTGCAGTGCCTACGGCATCGAGCAGATGGGAATTGAGGGGCTGATGCCGGATTCGGAGCCGGACCCGGCGCGGATGGCGGAGATTACGGACTTTGTGCGGGAGCACGATGTAAGCGTGATCTTTTCCGAGGAGCTGGTGTCTCAGAAGGTGGCGGACACCATTGCGAAGGAAACCGGCGCTTCCGTGGAGACGCTGAACCCGCTGGAGGGCATCAGCGAAGAGGAGCAGGCCGCCGGTGCGGATTACTTTTCCGTGATGGAGGATAATCTCGCGAAGCTTGCGGCAGCGCTGAAATAAAACGAGGCGCTAATCAGCATTTCCAAAGGATTGGAAGAGCGGCAGAGAAGCATGCAGACAGAGAAGGTAAACTGTCTGCGGAGCCAGGAGGAGCGGAGATGGCAGAACGGAAGGCCTATACCACCAGGACCCGGACGGAGATCCTGAACTATCTGAAGAGAAAGCAGTCAGAAACCGTAAGTGTGACGAACATTCGGGAATATCTTGCCGAAGCAGGTATCGAGGCCAACAGTACCACGGTGTACCGGTATCTCGATAAGCTCTGCGCGGAGCATGCCGTGATCAAGTATCCGGATCTTTCCGGCGAAAAGGCGGTGTATGAGTATGCCGGAGAGGATCAGCACTGCCTGGAGCATCTTCATCTGAAGTGTGTGCGCTGCGGCCGGGTGCAGCATCTGGACTGCGGCTTTATGGAGGAGTTCCGCGCGCATATCCTGGAGCACCATCATTTCCGCCTGCAGTGCGAGGGCGGGCTGCTCTACGGGCTCTGCGGCGACTGTGCCGGAGAGGAAAATGTCGGCGGCGCGGCGCATGTGTGCTGCTGTCAGCATGAAGGAGGTGCGGAAGATGGAAAATGATGTGAGAGCAAAGGATATCATTTCGGTGAAGAATCTGCGCTTCCGGTATTCAGACTCCGATACCGATGTGCTGGAGGGCGTGTGCTTCACAGTGCGGAAGGGAGAATTTGATGTGCTGCTGGGGCAGAACGGTGCCGGAAAAAGTACGCTGCTGAAGCTTCTGCTCGGTGAGCTGTCGCCGGAGCATGGCGGCGAGATCTGCCTGTTTGGAGAGGATGTGCGGCGCTTTAAGGACTGGCATCGCATGAGCTTTGTGCGGCAGAACGGCATGCAGGCGTATCAGAATTTTCCGGCCACGGTGCTGGAGGTGGTGACCGCCAACCTGTACCATCGGATCGGCCTGTTCCGTTTTGCGGGACGGAAGGAGCATGCTAAGGCGCTGCAGGCGCTTTCGGAGGTCGGCATGGCGGATTTCAAGGGACGTCTCATCAGTCACCTTTCCGGCGGTCAGCAGCAGCGTGTGCTGCTGGCGCGGGCGCTGGTAAATGATCCTGAGCTGATGATTCTGGATGAGCCGACGGCGGGTATGGACGAGAACAGCATTGCGGAGTTCTATCAGCTGCTGGCAGCTGTGCAGAGACAGCACGCTGTGACAATCCTTATGGTGACGCATGATCCCGAGAGGGTGCGGCATCTGGCGGATCACATCTTCCGCCTGGCAGACGGCAGACTGCGGCGGGAAGCTTTGGACGCGGAAACGAAGACTGCGGAATAAGGGAGGCAGGACATTATGATGGAGATTTTTCAGTACAGCTTTATGCAGCGGGCCTTTGTGGTCGGCATATTGCTTGCGGCAATTATTCCCTGCATCGGCATGGTGATCGTATTTAAACGGCTGTCCATGATCGGGGATGCCCTGAGTCATACCTCGCTGGCCGGTGTTGCTGCCGGACTGCTGCTCAATGTGAATCCGATCCTTGCTGCTGCGGCCGCCTGCATTTGCGCCTCCTTCGGGATTGAAGCGATCCGGCGGAAGCTGCCGCGCTTTTCGGAAATGAGCATTGCCATTATGATGAGCACCGGAGTGGGACTTGCGGGCGTGCTGTCCGGATTTGTGAAGAATGCCGGCAGCTTCAACAGCTTTCTTTTCGGCTCTATTGTGGCGATCAGCGATATGGAGCTCTATGCCGTGGTGCTTGTCAGCCTGGGCGTTTTTCTGATGTGCCTTCTGCTTTACAAGGAGCTTTTCTACATCACGATGGACGAACAGAGTGCGCGGCTCGCGGGCGTTCCGGTGAAGACCGTAAACTTCATTTTTACTGTACTGATCGCACTGACCGTGTCGGTGGCTGCCCGGACAGTGGGATCCCTGATCGTCTCCTCCATGATGGTGGTGCCTGTGGCCTGTGCCATGCAATTTGAAAAGGGCTATCGGACGACGCTGTTTATTGCAGTGCTCCTGGATGTGATCTTCATGATCATCGGGCTGCTTGCGGCCTATTATCTGGGACTGAAGCCGGGCGGCACCATCGTGCTGGTTGGG
>CAVAXR010000040.1:0-10051 GCA_963592375.1 Oribacterium sp.
TGTCAGGTCGTTGATTGCAACGATCTCGAATCCCTCTGCACCAAACATCTGTCTGAAAGCAAGACGGCCGATACGGCCAAAACCATTGATTGCTACTTTTACTGCCATAGTAAAAATCCTCCTGCATATTCGAAATTGAATCGGTTCAACTTCATTTCCATTAACATATACATTCTATTCCAACTATTGTCTTTTTGCAAGTGCAAAAAGACAAATTTGTTAAAAATTTCACTAGCGCCTTGCTGTTTCCCTACACATTAGGGCATTCCGACGATTATGCCATACTCTTTACGTAGCCGGCCACATTGTCCGCATGATCGGAGATACGCTCGAGATCCGAAACCACATCCAGGAAGATGACGCCGGCCGAGGTATTGCAGTCGCCGCGCGACAATCTCTGCAGATGACTCTCGCGGATCTCCTCCTCCAGATCATCCACCTCATCCTCACAGTGGGCGCACTTCATCGCCATGGACAGATCATCATTGCGGTACGCCGACATTGCCGCGTCGTAGCTCTCGTAAACCTTCGCGGAAATTTCCTTCAGATCCGTGATGCCGATCTCCGAGAAGGAAATCTGATGCTCCATCGCATACTTTGCCTGCTCTGCAATGTTCTCTGCATGATCGCCGGCCCGCTCGATATCCGTAATGGCATTCAGCATATTCGTCACTTCGAGCTTCTGGGTCTCATTAAGAGACAGGTTGTCGATGCGGATGAGATAGTCCGTCAGCAGCTTCTGCATGTTGTTGATAACCTTTTCCCGGTCAAATACCTGCTGAATGCTGTTCATGTCTTCATTCTTCTCCAGAATGTCCACTGCCGCGCGGATATTGACTGCGACAATGTCTCCCATGCTGCAAACCTCGGTCTTTGCCGCCTGAATGGCCATCGCCGGTGCTTCCAGAATACGCTTGTCAAGATGCTGGATCAGCGCATGCTCCACCTCGGTGTAGCCGTTCTCTTCCGCTGCCCCTGCAGCATCCTTTCCATCCTCCTTCACGAATTTGCCGGAAAGCTTCACCAGCAGATCACCGAAGGGGAAAAGCACCACCGTACAGGTCACATTGAATACCGTGTGGAAAACAGATATTTCCACCGCCGACAGGCTGCCGTGGAAGAAATCCCCGACAAGGAAGGAAAGGGCAAAAATAATCGTTCCGAAGAGAATCGCACCGGTGATGTTGAACAGAAGATGAATCACAGCGGCACGCTTTGCCGTACGGGAGGTTCCTGTCGCAGACAGCATGGCCGTCACGCAGGTTCCGATGTTCTGACCCAGTGTGATGTAGAAGCCGGCGGCTCTGGGAACCGTACCGGAAAGTGCCAGTGTCTGCAGAATGGACACAGAGGCTGCCGAGGACTGGATAATGCCGGTGACCACAGCACCTGCGAGAATGCCCAGAATCGGGTTGCCGCCCATCACCTGAAAGGCTTTTGCAAAAATCGGGGAGGAAGCATAGGGCTCCATCGCTTCGGACATGAAGCTGAGGCCGATGAAGATGAGACCTACGCCGACACAGAAGGCGCCGACCAGATCATCCTTGCCCTTCTTGCCGAAGAGAACCCGGAAGGAGCCGATACCCACGAGAAGCGGAGCAAAAAAACTCGGCTTAAAGATTGAAAGCGCGTCTCCGCTGACCTGTGTCAGGGAAACCATCCAGGCCGTAATGGTGGTTCCGATGTTGGCACCCATGATAATGCCTACGACCTGAGAAAGATTCAGCACGCCCGCATTCACGAAGCCGACTACCATAACGGTGGTGGCCGAAGAGGACTGCACCAGTGCGGTGATCGCCGCACCCAAAAGGACTGCCATCAGCTTATTGCCTGTTACCAGTCCCAGAAACTTGGACATGCGCGAGCTGGCCGCCTTCTGCATACCGTCGCTCATCACTGTCATGCCATAAAGGAACATTCCAAGTCCGCCAATCAGGCTGAACAGACTGGAAATCAGTGCGATCGTCATATTTTCTCCTTTGAAAACTCACTTGACGTTTAGCTGCTGACCCGACTCAGCTGCATTCCCCCTAAAGCACAAGTAAAAACCTTATGCCGCCAAAAACAGTCTTAAATGAAGTCGGAATCCTTTGGATTATAGCAAATCGTAAATTTCATGTAAACAAAATCCGTCTCCTCTCCTTCTCTTTTGTAAAATCCTCGTAAAAAAACGACGGGCAGCTGCCCGTCGTTTGTCTATCTCTTCTTAATTAAAGTACTTTACTTTCCTGCTGTGCCGAAGCCGTAGTACAGATCCACACCGTCTGCTATGCCCTCGGCCATCCTTGCAAGTGCTTCCGTACTGTGGCTGCTCGCCTTATCTCCGAGCTCCAGATCCACAGAGGGAATGGTCGAATAGGAGGTCTGGGTCAGATCCATATCCATAGCGCCGGAGGAGAAAATCTTGATATCATTCTGCTTCAGCCCGCTGATCAGACTCTCGCCCAGCTTTTCATGCTTTGTCCAGTAGGAGGCCACCGGCTCCATTGACCGAAGCCCCTTCGGGGTAGACATGTAAAAAGCGCCCTTGTCCTTCTCCGTGGAATCAAAATGCAGCGCGATATGACAATCCGCCTTATTGTTGGAAATGACCGTTCTCGCCACATTGTCCAGCTGTACATCATTTTCAGAGCGGATCATCAGCACGTCGTAGCCGCGCTTCAGAAGCTCCTTTCCCAGAAGATGCGCCAGCTCCAGATTCACCTTCGCCTCCGCCGTACCATCCGAAAAGGTCATGCCGGAGGATACTGCCACGGCTGAGGTCGCACCCGCCTTGGTGGTGCCGCCGGTCAGCTTGGCGCTGCCGTCCGGATGACAGAGCGTTTTGACGCTCTCGCCGCCCTTCGTCCCGTGCCCTGCGTTTACAGAAACCGTAATTCCCCTGGCCTCGTCCGCATCCGTTGTATACAGGAGCGCTTTTCCGGTATTGATCTTTGAATTTTCAGCATACTTCCAGTCCAGATTCAGCCCGATCTCTGTGGCTGCGAAGACATTTACACTCATCAGTACCGTCATCAGCAGTACTGCCAGCATTCCCCTTACTTTCCTCATCTGCTTAACCTCTTGCTGTCTCAGGCGCAAACCGCCTGTTTTTCTCTTTATCCAGAAGAAGGATAGCGCAGTTCAAAAAAGCATGCAATTGCCAATCGATTACATCACCCTTAAGGTTTTCTTACAGACGTTAGGAAGCGCTCATTCCAGCGTTTCCTCAGACCAGTGCGGAAATGCCGAACCAGAGGAGCACGATGATGCCCAGCACAATGCGGTAGCAGCCGAAAATCGCGAAGGAATGCCGGCGGATATAGCGCATGAGGAAGTTAATGCAGTAGAGGCTCACCAAAAAGGCCACCAGCATGCCCAGCAGCAGGAACAGCCACTGGGTTCCCGTAAAAGCGAGTCCGTGCTTCAGCACCTTCAGAAGGCTCGCACCGCACATCACCGGCACGCTCAGGAAGAAGGAAAACTCTGCCGCCGGTGTTCTGGACACGCCGAGCAGCATAGCGCCCAGGATCGTTGCTCCGGAGCGCGAGGTTCCCGGGATCAGGGCAAGGCACTGGAACAGACCAATGTAAAGAGCAGTCCGAAGGTCCAGCTCCTCCAGCTTCTCCACACGGAATTCTGCGTCCTCATTGCGGCGCTCGATCCAGATGAAGAGCACGCCGTAGAGGATCAGCATCAGCGCCACCACGACGCCGTTATACAGATAGGTATCCAGCAGATCATCGAAGAGAATACCGATGACCGCTGCCGGAAGGCAGGCCACGATGATCTTGATCCAGAGATTCATTCTGGACGGCAGGATGCCGATCTGCCCGGTGCGGCGGGATCTTGCAAAGGGCCAGAGCTCATGGAAGAAGCGCACCGCCACTGCCAGGATCGCCCCAAGCTGGATCACTACCTCAAACACCTCGTAATATTCTGCCGGCTGCTTCAGCTGAATGATCTCATTCACCAGAATCATATGTCCGGTGGAGGAGATGGGCAGCCACTCGGTGAAGCCCTCTACCATGCCGAGGACAATCACCTTCAGGATCTCAACAAAACTCATAAAAACCTCCCATTACACGTCTTCTATCTGCCAGTCGATAGGAGCAATGCCGTTTTCCTCCAGAAACCGGTTGGTCTGAGAAAACGGCTTCGAGCCGAAAAAGCCGCGGTAGGCACTCAGCGGACTCGGATGCGGCGCCTTCAGGATCAAATGCTTTGGATTCGTCAGCATGGCCGCCTTCATTTGCGCAGGACGCCCCCAGAGAATAAAGACAATCGGCCGATCCTCCTCGTTCAGCGCACGGATCGCCGCATCCGTGAACTGCTCCCAGCCGATGCCGCGATGGGAATTGGCCGCATGCGCCCGTACCGTCAGCACCGTGTTCAGCAGCAGCACGCCCTGATCCGCCCACTTTTTAAGGTATCCGTTGTTCGGAATGCGGCAGCCGAGATCCGCATGCAGCTCCTGATAAATATTCTGCAAAGAAGGCGGAATGTCAATACCCGGCTTTACCGAAAAGCTGAGTCCGTGCGCCTGCCCCGGCTCATGATAGGGATCCTGCCCGAGAATCACCGCCTTCACCGCACTGCGCGGCGTAAAGTCAAAGGCATTGAACACATCTGCCGGCGCCGGAAAAATCTCCCGGCTCTGATATTCCCGAAGAACCGTATCATAAAGCCTTCTATAATAATCCTTGGCAAATTCCGGCTTCAGTGCCGGGAGCCAGTCATTTGTAATCATCCTTGTCCTCCTTGTCCGGAATGCGACAGCCTTCGGTTCCGTTCCGCAGCCACCTGCTTGTAAAGGTCATAGAGCAGCGAGCCGGTCTGTCCCTCCCGCGGATATTCGTCCTCGGAGAGCTCCAGCATATACTTCTCGCAGACATTGATCACGGTACAGCCGGCGGGATGCACACGCAGCCGCTGAAAATTTCCGTAGCTCTGGTGCACATGACCATGCAGCATATATTTCGGATGATAATGTCGGAGAAGCGCATCAAAGCATTCGAAGCCCCGGTGCGGAAGATCCGGCAGATCACCGAAGTCACGGATCGGCGCGTGGGTCACCAGCAGGTCAAAGCCGTTCTTCAGCACAATTTCCCGCTTCACCCGCCGGATACGCTGCCGCATTTCCTGCTCGGTATACATATAGCTGCCATCACCATAGCGCATGGAACCGCCAAGTCCCAGGATCCGCAGCCCGCGGAAGTCATAGACCCGGTCATCAATGCATTCACAGCCCAGCGGCGGGTCATAATCATAGCACTGATCATGGTTGCCGTGCACGTAAAGCAGCGGTGCATGTCCCATGGTCACCAGAAACTCCAGATACTCCGGCCGGAGGTCACCGCAGGACAGAATCAGGTCCACATCCGCAAGCTGCGCACGATCAAAATAATCCCAGAGCGCTTTGGATTCCACATCCGCAATGCAAAGTATCTTCATCGCAGGAAGCCTCCCGTCCGGATCAGCTCCTGTGCCTCCTCCGTAAAGTCGGAGATCTCCGGGATTCTGCCCTCGATATTTTCGTTCAGCCAGCGCATGCTGACAATTTCCTCCGCACTCGGACGCACCGAGCCCGCCTTCTTGACAACTCCCTCCTGACTGTGTATCTCGCCGTGGAAGGGACTGATCTGCCCGGAAACAATGCCCCGCTTCAGCAGCTTTACCAGCTTCTCAGCCGAGTAATCCAGGCTGCCGGAAAAAATCACATCGATCACGCCGGCGCTCATCCCGAACCAGTAATTCAGCGCCTGATGACTTCTGCCCAGCTTGCTGTCGCCGAAACCACCCTCCATCACAGAGCGGATCAGGATCTCATAATAGCGGCCCCAGTCCATCATGGGATTGGCCAGATTCTCCACCCTTCCGTCTGCCAGGACCCGGTAGAGTCCAAACTCCCGGCTCCGGGACTGCGGATTTCCGTATTCCGGTCCGGAGATCATGTGGATGCCGCGCTGCCGGAATTCCCGCCGCCAGTCGCTTCCCTTTTCTGCCTCCCACTGGAGACGCACCTTGATCTTCGGCCGCACCAGCTGCGCGCCGATGGCGAAGGCGTTAATGTTGGCGACCGTCCCGTAAAGCGGACAGAGCTCAACATAGCCGATCTCCTGCTCTTCACAAAGCGCCGCCGCCAGCGCTCCCATCAGGAACTTTGCTTCATACATTCTTCCGTAATAGGTTCGGATCGAATTAAAGGAGGTATTCACCGTACAGTTGAGAATCCGGATTTCCGGATGCTGCACGGCTGCCTTGACAGAGCTTTCCAGCATGCTGCCGGAGGTTGTAAAGATGAAATCCGCCTTCTGTCCCGCGGCGTCATCGATTGCGGCCAGTACGCGTTCCTCCGTGCCGCAGTCACCGTAGGTCAGCGTCCGGATGCTCTCGCCCAGCCGCTCGACGAGATAATTCCGCCCCAGCTCGTGAGCATAGGCCCAACGGGAGGTCTCCGGATTTTTCTCATAGACGAAGGCTGCCGTCAGCATTTTTCTGCCGGTGGCGCTGCTGCCCATAAAAATGTCCATGAGACCGTTTTCCCGCTGCAGCTCCTCCGGATTCGCGATCAGTGTCACCTCACCGGCGGATTTTTTGAATTCATTCTGGATCTTTTCCAGATTCTGCCGGATCTCTCCTGTACTGGTTTCCAGAAGCTGCGGCAATCCGTAGATCCTCAGATAAATGAGATACGCATCTCCGGTGGTGAGACCCTCCCTGCTGCCCTTCTGCTGCCGATAAAGCTCCCGGAACCGGTCATAGCCGGCCCGCACATCCCGCACCAGCTCCGCCGGCCACTTCTTTCCCGGCTGCATGCCCAGTACCTGTCCCAGTTCCCGGTAGCTGCCCGTCTGTGAAAAGGTAATACGGTAAATGCCGCTGTCCCGGAAGAAATCCACAAATTCAAAGTACAGCCGGTTCTCCGGTTCCTCTGTACGCTTCGGCAGAAGCCTTGTTACCTTCGCCGCAATGGAAACAGCGCCGTTGTATTTCATGACAGAAACGCGTTTGTTTCCTTCTATCACATAGAACTTGTGCATGTACTCGCAGACGCTGACCGGTTCCCGGATGCCTTCCTCCATCGCAGAATGATAGAGTGAAATCCACTTCAGCGCAAACTCCGAATTCACATCCAGAATCGGCATGAAGTTGCCGGCAAAGGCCTGCTGACGCCCGGCTGTCCTGGTGCCCACGATGTCCTCAAGCGGGATCTCCATCTCTCCCAGATTATATTCTCCCTGGGTTTTTTCCGCTGTGACAATCTCCTCCAGCGCCGGAAGGTAAGGATAGCGCCCTGAAATGACGGCCTTCCCGACCGCCCAGTCTCCCAGCCGCTTCGCCGCTGTATATGCTTCTGCCATACCACACCCTCCCTGTAAAAGCCGAATGAATTTCAGTCTTTCCGCAAGCCGCGGTCAAAGGCTTCCGGACCCGCGCGAAACATGTTTGATGATAACAAGCGAAGGCAGTGAAGTCTCTGAAAACCTCACTGCCTTATATTTATACAATGCTCGGGCCATCGTCTTTATGCCTCTCATGCTGCCCGACTCAGTTCGGACCTGTCAGCTGTCCTTCCTTCACGCTGCTGCCTGCTGTCGTACCCGCCGAGGTGCTTGCAGAGCTGCTGCTGTTCGGACCGGATACACTGCCCGCCGTCACGCTGCCGCTGCTGCTTGCGGCGCTCGTACTGCTGCCCGGTGTCACCGAAGCAGAGGTACTGCCGCCCGGTGCTGTACTGGTCTGTGTACTGCTGCTTCCGGAGGGTGAGCTGCTGTTCGAGGATGTGCTGCCTGTCGCCCCCGGTCCGGAGATACTGTCTGCCGCACTGCTGGTGCTGCCGCCCGGTGCCGCGCTGTTCGCCGTCGTGCTGCTGCCCGGCGTCGCGGATGTCGAGGAGCTGCTGCTCGTGCTCACCGCAGACGCTGTTGTGGCTGTCACCCCGCTGGTGTCTGAGGTGCAGGCACCACTCGCATTAAAGCTGTAATTCTGATTGTTGATGGTCAGTGTGGTGTTGCTTGCCATCCTGCCGTCCGACTGCAGGTAATAGTAAGCGCTGCCGTCCTTCAGCCAGCCCTTCACCATCTTGCCGTTTGTGCCGAAGTAGTAGTACACATTGTCGATCTTCGTCCAGCCGGCTGCCATCTTGCCGTTGTCGGTATTGAGATAATACTTGTTGCCGTCGGTATCCGTCTTCCAGCCTGTGGACATGGCGCCGCTCTTGGCATCCAGATAATAGTAGGTGCCGTCCTGCTGATACCAGCCGGTGGTCATCGCCGCATCCGTCCCGAAGTGATACCACTTGTTGTCGATCTTCACCCATGTGTTGATCAGTGCAATGCCCTTCGAGCTGCCGTCCGGCTGGAAATAATACCACTTGTTGTCAATCTGCCGCCAGCCTGTGGTCATGGCGCCGTAGGACTTCAGATAATACCAGTTTGTGGCATTATTCGTACCGGTCAGCTTCAGCCAGCCGGTCTGCATGGTGCCGTCGGACTTCAGGTAATACCACTTGCCATCGACCTCCTGCCAGCCGGTCGCCATCAGACCGTTGGACTTAAAGTAATGATAGTTGTTGTTGATCTTCTTCCAGCCTGTCACCATGTAGCCGTCCGAATCAATATAGTAATAGCCCGAAGAGGTGTGGATCCATTTTGCCTTGATCCGCGCCTTCGTGGAATCATCCACATAGTAGTACTTGCCGTTTTCCTGTCCCCAGCCCGCATAGGCCGCTGTGGAAATGCCGGCGACGCTCAGGAACACTGCAATTGCAGCGATACCGGCTCTTCTGCCAAATTTCATCATCTATATGCCTCCGAAAATTCAGTCTCTTTTCAACTTCTAATACTATATCATACAGAACAAATTTTGTTCTATAAATTCACTTTAAATTTTTCCGATTTTTCGTAAGATCTGGTAAGAATCCTTGAAATAACGGTACATTTTTAGAGTATAGTCGCCGAAGCTTTCGCCGAGGGAGATCTTGTATACACACCAGAGTGCCCAGAGCAGTCCGCCGAGTCCCATATATGCCATCACGATGGCATTGAGCGTCTCCATATCCTCTGCCCGTGCCGCGATGCCGGGACCGCCGACATTTCCCTCAGAGGCAGTAAAGGACGCTCCCAGATAGGTCTTCAGCATGCTCTGCGCCTCCGAAAAGCTCATATAGGAGTAAATC
The DNA here is from genome assembly GCA_963592375.1 of Oribacterium sp. GTDB lineage: Bacteria > Bacillota > Clostridia > Lachnospirales > Lachnospiraceae > Oribacterium. The sequence goes on from CAVAXR010000040.1 coordinate 9,161, forward strand.
GCCGACATCGCGATATCGATCAGCGGATCCGCCATGCCGCAGTACTCCCAGTCGATCATGCGAAGTCCCTCCTCCGTGAAAATGAAGTTATCCTTCACGGAGTCGATATGGCAGATGGTCTCTGGCCGCTCCAGGCTTTCCAGATACCGCAGCACCTGCTCCGCCTGCTGCCGGATCTCCGGGTAATCCTCGAAGCTGATCTCATGACCATTCTCAAGACAAAGCGTCTCATAGCACTGCAGGCGTTCACGGATGTCGAAGCGATGCCCCAGCTGAATTCCGGAGTTATGCAGCGTTTTCAGCATGGACATACAGGCCTGCAGCTCCTCCGGCTTTCCGAAGTCTGCGTTGCGGGCACCGGCATAGTAACGGGACAGCTTGTAGCCGTTCTCCGGGTTAAAGTAAAGCAGCTCCTCGGTGATGCCCAGCTTTTCCACCGCCGCATAGACGGCTCCCTCCTGCTGCCGGTTGATGAGCTTTTCCGTGCCCGGCCCCGGGATCCGGCAAATGAAGGCGCGCCCCTGCTGCGGACTGTCCGCCTCCGGCCGCACGGTGAACAGCCAGGATTTGTTCGTCATGCCGGCCTTCAGGCACCGGATGCCCACGATATCCGACTCCGGAATCGACAGAATATCAGACACCAGCTGCATGGCCTTTGAACCGGAATTTTCCACATACCGCGCATCAAACTGCCGGAGCTCCTCCAGATTTTCAAACTCATAGACCTGGTTTTCCGGCTGCTTATTCACATAGATGGGCGGCAGGCTCCGAAGATTCCGGATCAGCACATCCTCCCAGTAGAACTGCTCGGTGCCCGGCATCCGGTAATAGGCCTCAATCAGTCCCATCAGCTTCTCCGAAAACTCTCGCGTCAGATAGACCGGACCGTAC
>CAVAXR010000041.1:0-9988 GCA_963592375.1 Oribacterium sp.
GTATTCCACAGAGTGGACAGGAACTTTCTCTGGCCTTCAACTACAGCCTTATCGTGGAAACGGTTCGGCAGCCAGGGTGCTGAATTGGTATAGAAGAACCAGCGGATCGCATCCGCACCGTGCTTATTCAGCGCATCCATCGGGTCGACAGCATTTCCCTTGGACTTCGACATCTTCTGGCCGTTTTCATCCTGCACATGACCGAGCACCAGTACGTTCTGATACGGCGCCTTGTTGAAGAGCAGTGTGGACTCTGCCAGCAGAGAATAGAACCAGCCTCTGGTCTGATCCACGGCCTCACAGATAAACTGTGCCGGGAACTGAGACTCAAACAGCTCCTTGTTTTCGAAGGGATAATGATGCTGGGCATACGGCATTGCACCGGAATCGAACCAGCAGTCAATAACCTCCGGTACACGCTTCATGCTGCCGCCGCATTCCGGACAGCTGCAGATCAGCTGATCCACATAGGGCTTATGCAGCTCGATGTGCTCATAGCCCACATAGTCGGAGGAATAGCCTTCCTTGCCCTTGGCCTTGAGCTCTGCCAGAACCGCATCATAGTTCCGGCTCTTCTCTTTCAGCTCGGCAATGGAGCCGATGGCGTCCTGATGGCCGCAGCCTTCGCACTTCCAGATATTCAGCGGAGTTCCCCAGTAACGGTTTCTGGAAAGGCCCCAGTCCTGTACATTCTCAATCCAGTCACCGAAGCGGCCCTTGCCGATGGATTCCGGATACCAGTTTACAGTATTGTTGTTTTTCACCAGATCATCGCGCACCGCCGTCATTTTAATGAACCAGGACTCTCTTGCGTAATAGATCAGCGGCGTACCGCAGCGCCAGCAGTGCGGGTAGCTGTGTGTGAACTTCGGTGCATCAAAGAGCAGCTTTCTCGAGGACAGCTCCTTCAGAACCTCCGGATCCGCACTCACGGCACCGTTCTTCATCTCCTCCTCTGTCGGCTTGCAGCGCATGCCGCCGAAGGGAGTGCTGTCACTCATGACGCCCTTCTCATCTACGAATTTAATGAGCGGCAGGCTGTTCTCGCGGCCGATCCGGGCATCATCCTCACCGAAGGCCGGTGCAATGTGTACGATGCCGGTACCGTCTGAATCCGATACATAGTTGTCTGCCACCACAAAATGTGCCTTCTTGTGCTGCTTCTCAGCTTCCGCAGCTGCGCAGGCATAGAGCGGCTCATACTCTGTGCCGACGAGGTCAGCACCCTTATAGGTCTCCAGCACCTCATAGGCCTGCTCGCCTTCCTTTGCCAGCGGTCCCAGCACCTTGTCGAGAAGCGAGGTGCAGAGCACATAGGTCTGACCGTCTGCTGCCTTCACCTTCGCATACTCCAGTGCCGGATGCACGCAGAGCGCCGTGTTGCTGGGCAGTGTCCAGGGTGTGGTCGTCCATGCCAGGAAGGAATATTCTCCGTTCTTTGCACGGAAGCGCACGATGGCGGAGCGCTCGTTCAGCTCCTTATAGCCCTGTGCCACCTCATGAGAGGACAGCGGGGTTCCGCAGCGGGGACAGTAGGGCACTACCTTGAAGCCCTCGTACAGCAGTCCCTTCTTCCAGATCTCCTTCAATGCCCACCACTCAGACTCAATGAAGTCATCATGGTAGGTGACATACGGATTCTCCATATCAGCCCAGAAGCCAACCTTATAGGAGAAATCCTCCCACATTCCCTTGTACTTCCAGACATTTTCCTTACAAAGACCAATGAAGGGAGCCACGCCGTAGTTCTCGATCTGTTCCTTGCCATTAATGCCGATCTGCTTCTCCACTTCCAGCTCAACCGGAAGTCCGTGTGTATCCCAGCCGGCCTTTCTGGGCACCATGGCGCCCTTCATGGCATGGTATCTGGGAATCATATCCTTAAACGCGCGGGTCTCGACATGTCCGATATGCGGCTTGCCGTTGGCCGTCGGAGGTCCGTCATAGAAAACATAGGAGGGATCGCCTTCATGCTCCTTGATGGATTTTTCGAAGACATGCTCTTCTCTCCAGAAGTCTTCAACTTCCTTCTCGCGCTCAACAAAGTTCATGTTGGTATCAACTTTTTTAAACATCAGCGCCTAATCTCCTTCACTGTATTGTACTTACAAGCTTTTCAATTATATAGGGAAGAAGCCGAGAAATCAAGAAAACAGTTCGGCATCCGGCCGCCTACCGGGTACAAAATTCAAAAAAATCCCCCGCTTTATTGTGACAACTTTCACAAGAAAGCAGAGGATAATGTCTTCGGGCCCGGCTGACGGGCAGCTGCCGCGGTTTTTTCAGGCCACAGAATCCGCCTTCGGAAAGCGCTTCCGGATCAGAATGAAGGTGATGATGTGTGCTGTAAAGGTAATGGTCCAGCTCACCGGATAGCTCATATACAGCCACTGCAGGCTGTGGAAGAACGGCAGCCGGAAGGCCGTCATGATGAATACGATGCGAAGTCCGCAGGCGCCGATGAAGCTCACGATCATGGGCACAAAGCTGAAGTCCATGCCGCGAAGCGAGCCCACCAGCGTATCCATGATGCCGCAGAGGAAGTAGGGGCCTGCCACGATCAGCAGCCGCTCCTGTCCGTAGCGAAGCACCTCCGGATCCGTCGTATAGAAGGAAAGCAGCGTGCCGCTGAAGAGATTGGCCAGGCCGCCCAGCACCAGCCCGATCGTGATCACGCAGCCCAGGCAGTTCAGCAGGATCCGGTTGATGCGGGAATACCGCCCGGCGCCGATGTTCTGGCTCGTGAAGGATAGATTCGTCTGGTAAATGGCGTTCATCGCCATGTATACAAAGCCCTCGATGTTCTGGCTTGCAGTGGAGCCCGCCATGGCCGTGGAGCCGAAGGAGTTGATTGAGCTCTGGATCACCACGTTGGACAGGCTGAAGACCGTGCTCTGCAGTCCGGCCGGCAGTCCCACCCGGAAGATGGAAACCAGCTTCTTCCGGCTGATATGAAGCCGCCGGAGATCAAGATGCAGCTTGCCGCGGTCCTTCACCAGCACCATCAGCACCAGAACGGCCGATACCGTCTGGGAAATGGAGGTGGCAATGCCGACGCCGGCCACGCCGATCCTCATGCCGATCACGAAAAACAGGTTCAGCAGCACATTGATAATGCCGGCGGCCATCTGGAAATACAGCGGCCGTTTGGTATCGCCCACCGCCCGGAGGATTGCCGCCGCAAAGTCATAGATCATCAGCGCCGGCATGCCGAGGAAGTAGATGCGGAGGTAGATCACGGAATCGTTGATGACATCCTCCGGCGATCCCATGAGCTGCAGCATCGGCTTTGCCAGTCCGACGCCCACAATCAGAAGAAGTATACCGGAAAGTATGCCCGTCGTAATGGCGGTCAGCACCGTGTCGGTCAGGTCCTTCTGCCGGTCCGCCGCAAAATATCTTGCCACGCAGACATTTACACCCACAGACAAGCCGACAAAAAAATTAATGATGAGATTGATCAGAGCCGACGTGGAACCCACGGCCGCCATCGCATTCGCACCGACAAAGCGCCCCACCACAATCACATCTGCTGCATTAAAGAGCAGCTGCAGGATGCTGGAGGCCATCAGCGGCAGGCTGAAGAATATGATTTTCGGGAGAATCGCTCCCCTGGTCATATCCATCTCATAGCTTTTGTTCATTTTCTGTCCCTTCTCAGGCTTTTTCTTTATCCGAGTCTGCTGTCCAGGGCTGCCTTTACCTCTGCAGCACTGCTTCCCACGATGATATGCACGGCCGTTTTGGACGGACGAAGCACGCCGCCGACACCGGCCGAACGCAGCTTCTTCTCGTCCACCGCATCATAGCGGCGAATCACCAGCTTGAGCCGCGTGCCGTCCACAGCAGTTTCTGCCAGATTCTCTTTTCCGCCCAATCCCTCCAGCAGGATATCCGCCACATGATCATAGTCGCTGGACTCCAGGCGCACATGCAGCTTGTCCTCCTCCCGGATGACATACTTTCCGCGGTCCTTCCCCTTCAGAAAGCGGCGCAGCAGTACGGCTGCGATCACCAGCACCAGCACCGCCGGCACAATCCACAGCATCATCTGTCCGTTCATCTCGTCTCTCCTTTGCTTTTACACCATTCTCTGGGATTCATAGGTCTTCAGCTCCTCCACATAGAGCTGTCCCAGCTCCGACAGAGGCATCCGCTTCTTCTTGATATAGCCGATGGTCATTGTTTCCTTCGTATCCAGCCGGATGGCCGTATACTCGGGTCCGTTCAGCTCCTGACAGATGATGCCGGAGCAGAGGGTATAGCCGTTGAGGCCCACCATCAGATTCAGAATTGTGGCGCGGTCATTGACCTTGATGTACTTTTTATAGTCGTAGGTGCTGAGCACCTCCTCTGCATAATAGAAGGAATTCCGGTCACCCTGTTCAAAGGAGCAGCAGGGGTACTCCTGCAGATCCTCCATCGTGACCAGCTCCCGCTTCGCCAGCGGATTGGACTTCGCCATAAAGGCATAGATATCACAGGTGAACAGCGGCACAAACTCCAGCGAATCCTCCCGGAGAATCTTGCCGAGGACCTTCTGGTTGAAATCGTTCATGTACAGAATGCCGATCTCACTGATCTGGTTCTTCACATTGTCGATCACCTCGCTGGTTTTCGTTTCATGCACCGCAAATTCATAGGTGTTGTCATTTTCATACTTTCTGGCCACGCGGATGAAGGCCTCCACCGCAAAGGTATAATGCTGCATGGAAACCGAGAAACGCTTTTTCTGCGTGCCGTTCTGCAGAAACTTTTCCTCCATCAGCTGGTACTGCTCAGAAACCTGCCGGGCATACCCCAGGAACTCCTCTCCCTCCGGGGTCGCGATGATGCCGCGGTTGGAGCGCATGAAGATTTCGATGCCGGTCTCCTTCTCCAGGGCTTTGATGGCCGCGCTGAGGCTCGGCTGTGTAATAAAGAGCCGTTTTGCCGCCTCATTCATGGAGCCGGAATCCGCCACGGCAATCACCTGCCGAAGCTGCTGTAATGTCATAGTATGTCCTCCCGGCTCAGCCCCTGCGGCTCTGGGCCACGGAAGTGATCAGTCCTGCCGGATCCATATACACCCGGTCGCCGTAAAGATAATTCTGCTCCATCAGGCCCATGGGCTGCATGCTGCTGATGCCGTTTTCCGTGATGGCGGTCTCCAGCACCGCATTCTGCCGGAAGCAGCCGTCTCCGGAATAGAGCAGCTCACCGCTCTGCCGGTCATACAGCTTCATGGTTTTAAAGGTAATGAAGGAGTAGCCGTTGAGACTGTCCTTCACAATCTGTCCGGGACTGGTGAACTCCACCTTCGCATCCGGATGTGCTTCCAGGATTTTCGCATAGCGGGCCGTCTTGTCGTTAAGGCCTTCCACTGCCTTGCCATTCCGCATGCGGGAGCCGTAAGCTGACAGCTTCGTTCCGTCCGGGGCTGTCGTGTCCATCAGCGCTGCACCGTCCTCGCCCACATAGAAATTGCCGACCCACTGATTCCGCAGCATCAGGCCGTCATCTCCCAAGGCATACCACCTGCCGCCGTCCGTGATCCAGCCGGTCATCATCCGTGAATCCACGAAATAGTACCAGCTGTTCTCTCCGGCCTGCATCCAGCCGTTGTAGAGCGCTGCCGCATTTTCCCCGCTGACCGCTGTCTCTCCGGAAGCTGCTTCCGTATTGCCGGCGACTTCTGTCTCCTGAGCGGCATCTGTCTTCACATAGAAGTACCACTCTCCGTTTTTCTGCTCCCAGACATCCGCTGCCATTGCCGGGACTGATCCCAGCAGCAGACAGGCAAGACCAACTGCAGCTGCTCTCCAATTCATGCTGTTTTCCTCCTAACTGTCAGCTGTTCAGCGCCGCATCCAAAGAAGCTGCGGCGCCGGGCAGCCGGCTTTCCTCTTACTTACAGAAGTGTATGTCTCTGCTCCTCCGGGCTCTTCGGGTTCAGATACTTCGGTGCAACGTCAAATACGGTGATGGCGCCGGTCTGTCCCTCCTGAGACATACGATATACCGCACGCGCATAAGCGCAGAGTACGGAACCGGTGAACTCCGGATTGGAATCCAGATTCAGCTTGTACTCGATAAGCTCATGATGCTCCTTGTTGAGGCCGGTCACACCGGAACGCAGCACGAAACCGCCGTGCGGCAGTCCCTTATGGTCTCTGTCCAGCTCCTCCTGGGAAATGAAATGCACCGTTGTGTCGTAATCTGAAAAATAGTTCGGCATGGTCTTGATTTCATTTTCGATCCGAGCCTTGTCAGCACCATCCTCCACAACCACATAGCAGTCGCGGAGATGCATTTCGCGGGCTGTGAACTCCGGGTTCTCTCCGGAACGTGCTCTCTCCAGTGCACTCTCAATGGGAACGGTATACTGGCGGGCATCCACCACGCCCTCAATCCGGCGGATCGCATCAGAATGTCCCTGGGACACACCTCTTCCCCAGAAGGTGTAATGCTTTCCCTCCGGCAGAACGGACTCCGCATAAATTCTGTTCAGAGAGAACAGGCCCGGATCCCATCCGCAGGAAATCATAGCCAGATGATTGTTCTCCTTTGCCGCCTTCTCTACCGCAGCGAAATGTGTCGGAATGTTCGCATGGGTATCAAAGGAATCAATCACATGGAACAGCTTCGCATACTCCGGTGTCTGCTTCGGAAGATCCGTTGCGGAGCCGCCGCAGAGCACCAGCACGTCCAGCTTTCCCTGCCAGCTCTCGATCTCAGAAACCGAAGCCACTGCCGCGCTCTCTGTCGCAATCTTCAGGGTCTCCGGCGCTCTTCTTGTGAATACGGCCGCAAGCTCCATATCCGGATTCTGCCGGATGGCACTCTCAACACCCTTTGCCAGATTACCATAGCCTACAATTCCTACCTTAATGCTCATCTTATACTCCCTCTGCTGCCCGCGGCAGCGACATCCTACTGTATCAAGCGCCGTACAGTATAGCACAAATCTTTCCTCACGAAAAGACTTCCGTCAATGCGGCACGAATCTCTGCCTCTGTTCCCGACAGACTTCCCTGCACCATGGCAGCCTGTCCGCCGCCCCGTCCCGAAAGCCGTGCATTCAGGGCTTTTCCGACCGGGCGCACATCCTCCGTCCGGCTGCCGAGGACATAGCTGCCGCCTTCGCCGAACACGGCGGCAATCCGCGCGCCTGTATGCTTCATCAGATAATCACAGCACTGCCGGAGCTCCACACCCTTCATGTCGGCCTCAAAATCACAGAGAACGCCGCAGGCGGTCAGTCGGTCCGAGACAGCCCCCTCTGCTGCGGAGACAGCATTTTCCACCGCCTTCGCGGCATCCGGCTCTGCCGGGCCGAATATCCGGGCATATTCCGCGGCCTTCTGCCGGAAGGCTCGTGCATTGAGCTCAGCGATCTGTCGCTGCTTCCGCTGATTTTCCTCCATAAGCCGCCGCACCGCCGCCACAGCCTCCTCCGGCTTTGCGGACAGGGCCCGCGAAATTTCCAGCAGTGCATCGTGCTTCTCCTGATAATCCCGGAAGGCATCCCGCCCGCAGAGCATCTCGATCCGGACGCCGCCGCGATGATTCATCACCGACAGCAGCTTGATGCAGCCGATCTCACCGGTGCGCTCCACATGCGTACCGCAGCAGGCACACAGATCCGTCTCCGGAATCCGCACCAGCCGTACAGTTCCCTGCAGGGCCTTCTTGCTCCGGTATTCCGTCACCGCGAGCTCCGCCGCCGAAGGATAGAACACCTCCACCGGCAGATCCCGGCGCACAATCTCGTTGGCCTCCGCCTCGATCCGAAGCAATTCCTCCCAGCTGATCAGCCCGTTGAAATCGATGGTGATCAGCGGCTGTTCCTCCTCCATGTGCATGTGAAAGCCCACATTGTCATAGCCGAAATCCCGGTGCACCAGTCCCGAAATAATATGCTCACCCGAGTGATTCTGCGTGTTCCGCATCCGCCATTTCCAGTCGATCACGCATGTCACGCGCTGTCCCGGCACCAATGGCCCGTCCGTGTAGTGGAACCCGCCGGCATTTCCCTCCTGTACATCCAGAACGTGCACGGCCTCCGCCTTCCCCCGGATAATGTCTTCGGCGCTGCTGCCTGCCGCCCCGATCCAGCCCCGGTCGCCCGGCTGTCCGCCTCCCTCCGGATAAAAGCCATCCGCGGAGAGCGTCACCCGCCAGACTGCAGTCTGCCCCGGAAAGCGCTTCTGCTCCGTCTCCGCCGCCGCTTCGCAGCCCGTCACCTCCGCCTCGAATTCCCGGACGTAAGGGTATTGATAGTACAATGCATTCTGATTCATAAGCCGTGCCTCCTCCGTTTTTCGGAGTATAGCATAATGCGAAAATTTGTGCTATGCTTTTTAAAGAACGCGAAAGCGAAGGGGTCAGGACTGCACAGCGGATTCATAGGGAACCGCCTGAATCCGCATTTCCTTAGGGCAAAGCGAAGCCCGACGCAGTCTGTACCCGAGTATTTCTAAAAAGGGAGTCAAATTAAACATGAAAGATGAACTGATTCGTCTCCGGCAGAAAATGCAGGAGCAGCACATCGACGTCTGCCTGATTCCGATGGATGACTACCATCAGAGCGAGTATGTGTCAGCGTATTTTAAAACGATCGAATATGTGACGGGCTTTACCGGCGAAAGCTGCAATCTGGTGGTGACAAAGGACAGCTCGAAGCTGTTTACCGACGGCCGCTACTTCATTCAGGCCGCTCAGGAGCTGGCCGGCAGCGGCACCGAGCTCATGAAGATGGGCGAAAAGGGCGTACCGACCCTTACCGAATATATCCGCTCCGTATTGCCCGAGGCGGGCAGTCTCGGCTTTGACGGCCGCTGCGTGGATTTCCGTCTCGGCTCGGAGCTGGGCGAAATTGCAAAGGAGAAGTCCGCTGCCCTCATCTGGGATGCCGACCTCGTCGGGGAAATCTGGTCAGACCGTCCCGCTCTGCCGGAAAGCCGCGTATGGATACTGGAGGAGCGCTGGTGCGGAAAGTCCGCCGAGGTGAAGCTTCGTGAGCTGCGGGCCGACATGCAGAAGGAAAAGGCCGATGTCCACATCCTGTCAAGTCTTGACGATATCGCCTGGCTTCTGAATCTCCGGGGAAATGATATCCTCTGCACCCCTGTTTTTCTTTCCTACCTGCTGATCACACAGCAGACTGCCTACCTGTTCGCAAACGAGGCCAATTTTGATGCCGAAGCACGGGAATATCTGCAGTCACTGAATGTGAAGCTGCTGCCCTACAACGATGTATACGAGTCCGTTAAGCAGCTGCGGAATCAGACCGTTCTTCTGGAGACCGGCAAAACCAATTATTCTCTCCTGACGGCACTGGATGCCTCCATGCAGATCGTGGACAGACTGCTGCCGACCTCCTACCGGAAGGCCATCAAAAACGAGGTGGAAATTGCGAATGAAAAGGAAGCACACCTGCGGGACGGCATTGCCATCACGAAATTCTGTTATTTCATGAAGCATGCCTATGATGCAGCGGGCGTCCTCACGGATTGGGCAAAGGATCGTCTGCAGGCGGATGTCCTGACGGAAATCACTGCATCCGATTATCTCGAGCGGCTTCGCCGGGAGCAGGACGGCTTCGTGGAGCTGAGCTTCACAACCATTTCCGCCTACGGAGCAAATGCCGCGCTGCCCCATTATGCACCTTCCCGGGAGCATGATGTGGTTATCGAGCCGCACGGCCTCTATCTGGTCGATTCCGGCGGACACTATCTCATGGGCACCACCGACATTACCCGTACCATGGCCATGGGTCCCATCACAGACACGGAGCGCCGTCATTTCACCCTTGTCTGCCAGGCCATGCTCCGGCTCGCCGATGTACAGATTCTGCACGGCTCCTGCGGTGTGACCTTTGACTATGCCGCCAGGGAGCTGTTCTGGAAGGAGGGCCTCAACTATAATCACGGCACAGGGCACGGCGTCGGTTATCTCCTGAATGTTCATGAGCGGCCGAACGGCATCCGCTACCGCATCGTACCCG
>CAVAXR010000042.1:0-9909 GCA_963592375.1 Oribacterium sp.
TCCATCCACAGCGCAGCACAAAAAAAGCAAGAAAAAAACAGCCGGAACAGGTCTGCACCTGTTCCGGCCGTTCCGATCCGGTCCTAGTAAAGGGCTGTCATGAACGGGGACCCGCAAGCCAAGCTTGCGCGAACCCCGTACCCAGTAAAGGGCTGTCATGAACGGGGACCCCGCAAGCCAAGCTTGCGCGAACCCCGTTCATGACTTCTCAGCTCCCGGCAGGGTCAGCAGCGCATCGCCGACCTTGTAAATGTCACCGGCGCCCATGGTGATCAGCAGATCACCGGGCTGCAGCCGCGCCGTCAGAAATTTCTCGATTTCCGCGAAGCTCGGAATGTAGTATACATTTGTATTCTGCGCCAGCATATGCTTCCGAAGATCGTCAGAGCTGATGCCGATGGTATTCTGTTCGCGGGCCGCATAAATGTCCGCCAGCACAATCTCATCCGCCGTGGCCAGTGCCCCCGCAAAATCATCCATCAGGGCCGCCGTACGGGAATAGGTATGCGGCTGGAAGGCCACCCAGAGCTTTCTGTGCGGGTACTTCTTGGCCGCCTCGATCGTTGCCGCGATCTCCTGCGGATGATGGGCATAATCATCAATGATGGTGAAGCCGTTCACACTCCCCTTCTTCTGGAAGCGGCGGTCCGTGCCGCTAAAGTGCTTCAGTGCCGCCGTGATTGCCGGCATTTCCACACCAAGCTCCCGGGCCACTGCAATAGCTGAGAGAGAATTGTAAATATTGTGCTCTCCGGTCACACCCAGTGTAATCCGGCAGATCTCCTGACCGTATGCAAAGAGTGTATACGTCGGCCGGGCAAAGCGGTCGTAGCTGATGAAATTTGCCGTATAATCTGCCGTATGATCATGCCCGAAGGTAATCACCCTGCAGGGCAGCCCCTCGGTGAAATACTCATAGTGCGCAATGTCCTTGTTGATAACCAGCAGGCCGTCTGCCGGCAGCTTCTCCGCGAATTTCCGGAAGGAATGACGGATGTCGTCCAGATCCTTAAAGAAATCCAGATGATCCGCTTCCACATTCAGAATCACCTCTATGGTCGGGAAGAAGGAAAGGAAGGAATTGGTGTACTCACAGGCCTCTGCCACGAACAGCCCGGACTGACCGACACGGATATTTCCGCCGATGTCCTTCAGCATGCCGCCGACGGTCACGGTCGGATCCCTCTGCGCCTCCAGCAGAATCTCCGTGATCATGGAGGTGGTGGTGGTCTTTCCATGGGTACCGGAAATATTGATTGCCTGCTGATAGTTCCGCATGATCTCCCCCAGCAGGTCCGCGCGGCTCAGCATGGGGATGCCGGCATTTACCGCCGCCTGATACTCCGGATTCTCCGGATGAATCGCCGCCGTATACACCACCACATCGATGCCCGGCACGATATTCTCCGCCTTCTGCGGATAGTCCACCCTTGCGCCAAGCTCGGTCAGATGGTCTGTCAGTCCGCTCTCCTGCATATCGGAGCCGGATACCGTGAAGCCGCGATCCAGCAGGATCTCCGCCAGACCGCTCATGGAAATACCGCCGATGCCGATGAAATGGACATGTACGGGCTCATCAAAATGAATCTGATACATAAATTTGCTGCCTTTCCTCTATCTGAACGACCTTATGCCGCCTTGAAAATCAGCTGCTTTTTCGGCTCCAGCGCCAGCATCAGCACATTGCCCAGCACGCCGACTGTGCAATCGGGGTCGTTGTATTTTTCATCTGTAATGTTCTCCCTTAGTTTTGTTTTAAGTGTGGAAGGTCTCGAACACACTTTTCTGTAGCCTATGCATTATAGCATTCACTTTTCATTTTCTCAAGGCGCTTAGTTCAATTTCAGCCGGAATAAAGAGCCGCTCACTGAGCCGCTCCTTCGGCACACTGTCTTTAAGATGCTCTGTCCGGATCTCCCGGTTCACACGCTCCACCTCTTCAAGAAAGCTCTCTGCCGACAGAATCCGCACGCCGGTGCCCGACCAGGTGATGACCTGCACCACCTGATCGCTCGTGGCGATCGTCACCTGATGCTTCTCCGACAGCGCATGTGACAGCTGCTCAATATACTCATCTGCCGTCTGCGCCTCCTTCGTGAACACAACTTCAATATTATGGAAGCGGAACTGCTCCACCCGGTGTCCCTGCACCCGATAGGCATCAAAGACCGCAATCACCTGCTGCTCCGTATAGCCCTGATAGTTCGACAGAATGTCCAGCAGCTTTCCGCGGGCACTGTCCAGATTCACTGCCGCCAGGCTCTTCAGCTCCGGCCAGGAGAATACGATATTGTAGCCGTCCACCAGCAGATACTGCTTCACCTTTTCCTTCCGGGCTTCCCCGCGGCTCTGCCGGTTCTCCTGTGCCTTCCGGAGATTTTCCTCCTTCTCCTTTGCCCGGATCGTGCGGGCATCGGCTTCATTTACCTCCTTCGCCCGGTTCCGGATCTGTCCGTAGGTGCTTATGAAAATGTCTTCGAGCTCCGCATCCCCGATATAGTGCCCGGCCTTCCGGTACTCCCGCTTTTCGCTGCGGCGCATTGCCTTTTCAGCCTCTTCGGCAAAGTCCCAGTGCGGTGCCGCCTTTTCGGAAAGCGGCGATTCCACCTGCATGTACTGCTCCACCTGATCGTAGGGTACAATAAAGCCGGAGCCGTGGGCACAGAATACAGAAGAGCACGGATTCATGAGATCCGCATCCGGATCATAATGCCGGGACAGGATCACCTCCTCCGGATCATGGCATTTCTCATAACCGCCCAGCGTCACATAGAGCTGTCCGCGTCCCTTCGTATAGATCATGACCTCCTTCTGATAGTCCCGCATGCTCACCACCGGCGCACGTCCGGTCAGCACGCTCATGCCCTCTTCCATTTCCGGGGTGTCAAAGCTTCCCTTCATATTGCTGATATCCGTCATGGCACGCCCAACATACTCCTGCGGCAGCACCAGCCGAAACTGATAAAAGGGCTCCAGCAGCACATTCACGGCCTTTCGAAGCCCCTGCCGCACCGCGCGCCAGGTCGCCTCCCGAAAATCTCCGCCCTCCGTATGCTTTAAATGTGCGCGTCCCGCGATCAGGGTGATCCGCATATCGGTAACCGGCGAGCCGGTCAGCACGCCCGCATGCTCCTTTTCCCGAAGATGCTGCAGCACCAGCCGCTGCCAGCTGCCCGCCAGCATTTCCTCACGGCAGTCTGCGGCAAACTCCAGTCCGCTGCCCCGCGGAAGCGGCTCCAGCAGAAGATGCACCTCCGCATAATGCCGCAGCGGCTCGAAATGTCCCACGCCCTCCACCGGTTCGAGAATCGTCTCCTGATAGAGGATGCTGCCGCTTCCGAAGCGGATGCCGATGCCGAAGCGATCCTGTACCATGCGGGCAAGAATTTCTGTCTGCACCTCGCCCATCAGCTGCACGTGGATTTCCTTCAATTCTGTATCATAGCGGAGATGCAGCTCCGGAAATTCATCCGAAAGCTCCCGAAGCTTCTGATAGAGCTGCAGCGGATCCACATCTTCCGTCAGCACCTCGTAATCCAGCACCGGCCTGAGGCTTGGCTCATCTCCTTTTTCGCTCTCGCCGATACCGTCTCCGGCCTGCAGACCGCTGATGCCGGTCAGGGCACATACCGTGCCCGCCGACACGGACTCCGCCGCCTCATATTTCTCTCCGCTGTACAGACGGATCTGTGTGATTTTCTCTCCCGGCAGCAGTTCCATGCGATTCCGAAGCTCGCCGCCGGTAAGCTTCAGATAGGTCAGCCGCTGGCCGTTTTCATCCTTCGCAATCTTGAACACACGGCCGGAAAGCACCTCCGGATAAGCCGGCGCCTCAGACAGGAGAGAAAGCCCCTGCAGGAAGGCATCCACCCCCTCCGCCCGGAGTGCCGAGCCGAAGAAAACCGGGAATATCAGCCGCTCCCGGATCATCTCCCGCACCGCCGCCGGGGAAATGCTGCCGGTCTCAAGGTACTGCTCCATGCACGACTCTGAACAGAGCGCTGCACTTTCAGAGAGCGCGGCCGAAAAGACCGGCTTCCCGTCCATAACGGAAAGCTCGCGGAAATCCACGCAGGCATCGTCCAGCTTCTCCCGCAGCGCCGACATTACCCTCTCTGCATCCGCGCCCGGCTGATCCATCTTGTTTACAAAAAGGAAGGTCGGCACATGATAACGGCGCAGCAGCTTCCAGAGCGTTTCCGTGTGGCTCTGTACCATGGATGCCGCACTGATCACCAGAATGGCATAGTCCAGCACCGACAGCGTCCGCTCCATTTCTGCCGAGAAGTCCACATGGCCCGGTGTATCCAGCAGCGTCACCGACATTTCCCCAAGAGAAAATCGTGCCTGCTTCGAAAATATGGTGATGCCGCGTTCCTTCTCCATCGCGGAGGTGTCCAGATAGGCATCCTTATGATCCACACGACCCATGCTGCGGATTTTTCCGCTTCGGTAGAGTATGCTCTCCGACAGGGTGGTTTTGCCCGCATCGACGTGGGCCAGAATTCCGATTACAAGCTGCTTCATCTGTATTCCTCCAGGATTTATCATTCATCGTTCTAAAGTATAGCAGAAATATTCTGTTTTATGGTATGATGTCGGAAAGAATTAAGACATAAGGAGGACGACTATGTATATAACCTGTCTGGATCTTGAGGGCGTACTGGTGCCGGAAATCTGGATTGCTTTCGCGGAGGCCAGCGGAATCCCGGAGCTGAAGCGGACAACCCGTGACGAGCCGGATTATGACAAGCTGATGAAATGGCGGCTGGGCATCCTGAAGGAGCACGGTCTCGGTCTCCCGGAAATTCAGGATACGATTGCCTTTATCGATCCGCTGCCGGGTGCAAAGGAGTTCCTGGATGAGCTGCGCAGCTTCACACAGGTGATTATCATCTCGGATACCTTCTCCCAGTTTGCATCCCCGCTCATGAAGAAGCTGGGAAATCCCACCATCTTCTGCAACTCCCTCGAGGTAGCGGAAAACGGTGAGATCACCGGCTTCAAAATGCGCTGCGAGAATTCCAAGCTCACCACGGTGAAGGCACTGCAGTCTATCGGCTTCGAGACAATCGCCAGCGGTGACTCCTACAATGATCTCGGCATGATTCAGGCAAGCTCTGCCGGCTTCCTTTTCCGAAGCACCGAGCAGATCATCCGGGATCATCCGGAGCTTCCGGCCTTCGAAAGCTATGACGAGCTTCTCGCCGGCATCAAGGCCTCTATGCATCACCAGTAGGGGGTCAGCGCAAGCTTGGCTTGCGGGGTCCCCTGCCTTAAAAACGACACCATAAAAAAGAGCCGGAATAACCCCGGCTCTTTTTTACATGATCTGATTTTTCTCTTCCATGAGCTTCCGAAGCTCGTCCACGACCATCCCGCAGTCCTTGCCCTGCTCATCAATAACAATGTCCGCATACTTTTCGTACAGCGCACAGCGCTCGTTATAGAGATCCAGCAGCGTATAGCCCTCCGGAATCGCAACGCCGCGGTCGACAACATTTCCCACACGCCGAAGCATCTCCTCATAAGAGATCTTCAGGTAGACAATATCGGATATCTCCTTGAGATGCTCCATCGCCCAGTCCTCATAGCAGATGGAGCCGCCGGGTGCAATGACGGCATTTTCCGGATGCAGAGAGGCCGCAATGTCTCCCTCCACCTTCAGAAAGCCCTCATGTCCCCTTTCGGCAATGATTTCCTTCAACAGCTTCCCGGTTTTTTCCTGGATCACGATATCCACGTCGATAAAGCTCATGCCCAGTCTTTTCGCCAGCAGCACGCCAACCGTGGACTTACCGCTGGAGGGCATGCCGGTCATCGTAATATTTCTCATAGCACTCCTTTACAGCTGCTCTGCATACAGAGACAGCGGCGGAATCATCTGCTTCTTCCGGGAAACCACGCCGGGCAGCAGGACTGTGAAGCACTCCTCTTCACCAAGCTTCTCACTCTGCACGGAAAATGCCGTATCCACCAGCTGTCCGGAGCCGCTGCCCACACAGAGCAGCAGGGTGGCCTGGTTCAGAATGTTGGTCAGCATCACGAAATTCATGTCCAGCTTTTCTTCCTCCAGGGCCTTCTGTGCATACGCAAGAAGCCGGGGCTCCAGTGCCTTGAGTTCAGCCGCATTGAGTGAAGTCACCTGACTCACACCGAAACTGATCTTGCCGGCAGAGAAGTGCTTGAAATCCTGATGAAAAATCTCCGCATCGGTCTTGCCCTTCAGGTTGGAGCCCGCCGAAAACATCTCCACCGCATACTTTTCGATGTCCACGCCGGCAATCTCCGCCAGCTTTCGGCCCACCTTCTCGTCCAGCGGCGTGCAGGTCGGGGAACGGAACAGCAGCGTGTCGGATATGATGGCGGACATCATGAGTCCGGCCGTCTGCCGGTCGATCTCAATGCCGTTTTCCTGATACATCTGGTAAATAATGGTGCTGGTGCAGCCCAGCGGCTGATTCCGGAAATATACCGGGCCAAGTGTCTGTACCGTGCCCAGGCGATGATGATCAATGATCTCCAGAATTTCTGCACTCTCAATGCCGTCTACCGCCTGTGCCGGCTCGTTGTGGTCCACCAGAATCACCTGCTTGCCATGATTTCCCAGCAAATTCCGGCGTGATACGAGGCCAAGGTAGCGGCCGTCCTTCGCAAGAATCGGGAAATCACGGTGCCGCTTGCTCGCCATGACATCGCGAATGTCGTCCACGAAATCGTCCTCCTCAAAGGTCACCAGCTCCTCCGTCTTCATGAAGTAGCTGATCGGCATGGACTGATTGATGAGACGCGCTGCGGTATAGGCATCATAGCTTGTCACCATGATGATCATGCCGCTCTGCTCCGCAAGGCTCTTGATGGTCGGGGAAACATTGGCGCCCTCACAGACGATGATGCAGTCCGCACCGTTATCGAGCGCGGAAAGCTGATTCTCTGCACGGTTTCCCAGGATCACTATGTCATGCTTTTCAATGTAGTAGCTCATCATCTCCGGATTGGCAGCTGCAATCAGTACCTTGCCCTCATTGCAGTAGCGCTCGGCATCGCCGCAGACGATGGTCGCCTCCAGCGTCTCCTGAATGTTCCGGAACTGGGTATGCGCCTTGGAAATAATGCTGGAATCATACACGTTCATGTAGGACCTTGCAATATCGCCCACGGTAATCAGGCCTTCCAGCTTGCCGTTCTCGGTAACTGCCGGGATGGTGACAACATTTCCCTCATTCATCTGCATCCAGGCTTCCTTCAGGGACATGTTCTTCTGTACCCCCGGTGTCTTCCTGTAGGCAATATCGGAGACCTGCGTCCGCACAGAGTGGATCAGCTGAGGCTCCTCTGCACCGAAATAGGCCAGCACGAAGCTTGTCTCCGCATTCGTGCTGCCGGCGCGGCAGGGAACATATCGATCACTTTCGGTGAGACGATTTTTCAATCTTGCGTAGGCAATGGCGGCACAGATGGAATCCGTATCCGGATTTTTATGTCCGGTCACCAGTACCTTGCGTTCTGTATTATGTGGAATTTTCTTTACTGTCATATTCTTACCTTTCGATAAACTCTTACCCGCATCATTCTGTCATCGCAATCTCCGCGGATACGCAGAATGATTTTTCGGGCAGCGTCAAAACAGTTTCATTGTAACAGTAGAATATGGGCTCCGCAAGCTGTGAACCTTAAAAAGGACACCCGCGAAAGCCTTGTGAAATTTCCCCATAAAATGAGGAGACCCCGGCAGGACTTTCGTCCTAACCGGGGTAATTATGAAAAATCAATATAGTGTAGTTGTCAATATTGAATGAAAAGTGATCGCTTTTTGTCCTGTTTTTTATCACTTTTGAATATGTCTAAATACTAATTCTCAATTATGAATAAAATATGAACAATCAGTAAACGTTCTGTTAAAGTTCTGTCATTCATCCCCTATGATCGTCCGTCAGCTGTTTTGCCCTACCAAGCCTGCTGCTCATCCCGAAGAGATTCCTGCAGTGCCTGTATTTCCCGGCTCTCCTCCTCCGCTTCAAAGCTGGCTGCCGCCTCGCTCTGCGCCTGCTCTGCCTCATATGCCGCCCTGGACGGAAGGCTGCGGGCCCGGCTGATTGCCTGGTTCAGCTCTGTTACATAGCTCTGCGCCTCGCTGAGATCTCCGCAGTACTGCAGCTTATCGATCGCATCCGAAATCAGGCTTTCCAGATCACTGTCCTGATATTCCAGCTCCTCCAGCGTCTTCAAGGCCGATTCAAAGGACTCCCTATTGACCTGCTTCTCGTTTTCAATCCGCGCTTCCTCCGCAAGAGAAGCATCAATGGACTGCTGCTCGCGGGACTCCTTCTCCTTCAGCTCCTCATACTTCTGAATGGTATTCGTCATACCCGCTTCGATATTGTCAAAATAATTCTTCCTCTCTATTGTCCTGGACAGAATGTCCTTTCGAATGTCCGCATCCGTCAGTGTATCTGCCAACGGCTTCAGCTCAGCGTAAATGTCTCTCTCCGTGTAAACATCCTCCACCGTGCTGATCTCCAGCGCTTCGTAGCTTGTGATCAGCTCCTGCGCGCGGGCTTCATTTTTCTGTTCCTCCTTGTCGAGCAGAGAGGCTTCTGCCCGGTCTGCGTCCGTGGTAGAGGCATAATCCTCAATGCCTGTCTCCGGGTCCGCGCGGCGCTCCACGCTCGCCGGCTGCTCCCAGTCCTCGGCCTCCAGGCCCTCATGCAGCACGTTCATCGCCTTCTGCCAGATTTTTCCTGCATAGGTTGCCCCGTAAACGCCCGGCATCGGCGTCGGTGTGTCATATCCGACCCATACCGCCATCGTGTAATACCTCGTGTAGCCGCAGAACCAGGTATCCTTCGACTCATTGGTGGTACCTGTCTTGCCGGCACAGGGCATGCCGCTGCTGAGCGCCAGCCCATGTCCCGTACCATACCCCTCTGTCAGCGTTCCCTTCAGAATATCCGTCATCATAAAGGCGGTATCCTCGCGGTAAACCTGGGCATCCTTCGTCCGGTAATCTGCTGTCAGCTCGCCTTCCTTCTCATGGACAAGCTTCGTCACGCAGGTTTTTCCGCTGAAATGTCCGTTATTCGCCAATGTGGCATATCCCCTTGCCATATCCACCACACGAACGCCGTTTGTGAAACCACCGATGGAAACCGCCTCCGTGGTCGTATCGATCCAGCTCAGCCCCTGGAAATGCATGTTGGCGAGATACTGAAGCCCATACTTTGTTCCCATATCCGCCAGCACCTGCCAGGCCACCGTATTCAGAGAACGATTCACCGCCTCCCGCAATGTCACCAGGCCGTGATAATTGCCGCCGGAATTGGAGGGACCACCTTCAAACTGATGGTCATCGATCAAGGTCGCCGGTGTATACTCGCCGCTGTCCAGGGCCGGTGCATAGTCCAGCAGCGGCTTAATGGCTGAGCCCGGCTGCCGGACGCTGAGATAGGCGCGATTGTACTTATCATCTGTTCCGCGGCCGCCGACCACGGCCACCACATAGTCAGTCTTATTGTCCACCACGGCTGCAGCACCCTGCAGCGCATACTTTCCGTTTTGCTGCAGATCCGTAAAGCCCTGCAGTGCCGTATCAAGCTCCGTCTGCACCTTCTCCTGCACCGCCGGATCGAGACTTGTGTAAATGCTGTAGCCGCCGCTGCGCAGCTCATTCATATAGTAATTATAGGACTCATCATACTTCTCATCGTAAGCAGTCTCTGCATCCTTTTCCGTCCAGAGGTATTCAAAGTCGAAATGATTGATATCCATCAGGGTGACCGCAGCACAATGGAGTGCATAGGAGGTAAGGTAATCCTCGTCGGTTCCCTCCTGCGTATTCTCTGAAATACTCAATGCGGTCGAGCTGTAGGTATTGTATTCCTCCTCCGTGATATACCCGCATTCCTGCAT
>CAVAXR010000043.1:0-3842 GCA_963592375.1 Oribacterium sp.
GAAGAAGACCGTAACCATCAATGTAGAGATGTTCGGTCGGGACACTCCTGTAGAGTTATCCTACGGAGAGGTTCAGAAACTCAGATAACATTATTACTTCATTTTTGGTAATACCCGAGGGAAAGACATTTCCCTGGATTACAAGATAGCCACCGTCCGAAGCAATTCGGGCTCGTGGGAGGGTTTACCCGTAATTACCACAAGGAGGTGCCTAAAATGGCAAAGAAGGTTGAAGGTTATATCAAGTTACAGATTCCGGCAGGTAAAGCAACTCCGGCTCCCCCCGTTGGACCGGCTCTCGGTCAGCACGGTGTGAACATCGTTGCTTTCACAAAGGAATTCAATGCAAGAACAGCTAACGAGGGCGATGTGATCATCCCCGTTGTTATCACTGTTTATGCAGATAGAAGTTTTAGTTTCATCACCAAGACTCCTCCGGCTGCAGTCCTGATCAAAAAGGCCTGCAAGCTGCAGAAGGCATCCGGTGAGCCGAACAAGAACAAGGTTGCAACTATCAGCAAGGCTGATCTTCAGAAGATTGCAGAGACAAAGATGAAGGATCTTAATGCTGCATCACTTGAAGCTGCTATGTCAATGATCGCAGGTACCTGCAGATCCATGGGCGTTGAAGTAGAGAAGTAATTGAAGAGGAGGCGAAACTGATGAAGAATGGTAAGAGATACGCTGAAGCAGTAAAGACTGTGGACAGACAGGTTAAGTACGCAGAGCTTGATGCAATCCAGCTTGTAAAGAAGAATGCAACTGCGAAGTTCGACGAGACTGTAGAGCTTCATATTAGAACAGGCTGCGACAGCAGACATGCTGATCAGCAGGTTCGTGGATCTGTAGTGCTTCCGGCTGGTACCGGCAAGAACGTAAGAATCCTCGTATTCGCAAAGGGTGCCAAGGCTGATGAGGCACAGGCTGCCGGCGCTGATTTCGTAGGCGCAGAGGAGCTTCTGCCGAGAATCCAGGGCGGCTGGTTCGATTACGATGTAGTTATCGCTACACCGGACATGATGGGTGTTGTAGGACGTATCGGACGTCTCCTTGGACCGAAGGGTCTCATGCCGAACCCGAAGACCGGTACTGTTACTATGGATGTAACAAAGGCAATTGCTGATACTAAGGCCGGTAAGGTTGAGTACAGACTTGACAAGGCCAACATTATCCACGTTCCGGTTGGTAAGGCTTCCTTCACTGAGGAGCAGCTGAAGCAGAATCTGGATACTCTGATGGCTGCTATCGTAAAGGCTAGACCGGCTACTCTGAAGGGTGCTTATCTGAAGTCTGCTACACTGACTTCCACAATGGGCCCCGGCGTGAAGCTGGATACTGTACAGTTCGGTCTGTAATTCACCGGATTGCACGGAAAAAAATTCAAATACGTTTGTTGACATCCGGGACACCGGATGTTAACATACACAAGGTATTAACCCGAAGACAGCAGGTGCCGCAAGGCATAAGGTTGAAAACGCCTGCCGAGGAAGAATACAGACATTAAATTGTTTGTTATGACCCCATGTCTTCCGGCATGGGGTTTTTCGTGGTTATACTCCAGCCTGCGGAGCTGCCGAGAGGCACAGGGCAGGAAAAAATCTGATAAGGAGGAAAAACCGAAATGGCAAAGGTTGAACTTAAGCAGCCCATCATTGACGAGATTAAGGAAATGCTCGATGGCGCTGTTGCGGCTACCGTTGTTGACTACCGTGGACTGACTGTTGCAGAGGACACTGAGCTTCGTAAGCAGCTCAGAGAGGCCGGCGTAAAGTACAAGGTATTCAAGAACACTCTGATCAAGAGAGCTGCAGAGGGAACTGATTTCGCTCAGCTTGATGGTATCCTTGAGGGACCGACAGCAATTGCAGTATCAAAGGATGATGCTACAGCAGCTGCCAGAATCATGGCTAAGTTCGCGAAGACAGCTCCGAAGCTTGAGCTGAAGGGTGCCGTAGTTGAGGGCAAGTACTATGACCAGGCTGCTGTACAGGCACTGGCAGAGATCCCTTCAAGAGAAGTTCTTCTTGGAAGACTTCTGGGCTCCATGCAGTCCCCGATCACCAACTTCGCACGCGTTATCAAGCAGATCGCAGAGAAGGACGGCGACGGAGAGGCAGCATAAATTTCGAAAGAAATGGCTGTCAGCGGCATAGGATGCCGCAAAATGTTTCAAAAGAAATACTAAGAAAATGCGCATAGGCGCAAATAATAATCGGAGGAAATAAAAATGGCTAAGTTAACTACTGAAGAGTTTATTGCAGCTATCAAGGAACTGTCCGTTATGGAGCTTAACGACCTTGTAAAGGCTTGTGAGGAAGAGTTTGGCGTTTCTGCAGCAGCAGGCGTTGTTGTAGCAGCAGCTGCTGATGCAGCTCCGGCTGAGGAGAAGACTGATTTCGACGTTGAGCTGACAGACGTTGGCCCGAACAAGATCAAGGTTATCAAGGTTGTTCGTGAGGCTACCGGCCTTGGCCTGAAGGAGGCTAAGGAGCTCGTTGAGTCCGCTCCGAAGGTTCTGAAGGAGGGTGCTCCGAAGGCAGAGGCTGAAGAGCTTAAGGCTAAGATCGAGGCTGAGGGCGCTAAGGTTACTCTTAAGTAATTTAGTACTTGAACTAAGCTTTCAGGGAGGGGATCGCGCAAGCGGTTCCCTCCTTTTGTGATAAGATGGAATGAGGTATGCGTAAGGGCTTCGGGATGCCTTCCGGCAGTGCCGGGTTCCTCCTCAAGCCATAAGATACAAAAGGAGGCAGACGGATGAGATGTCTGGTGCAGCGGGTGACGGAAGCGAGCGTCACGGTGGACAATGAGGTGATCGGCAGCATTGGAAGGGGCTTTCTGATTCTGCTGGGTGTGGCGCACGGAGATACAGAGGAAGTTGCAGACAAGCTGCTGAACAAGGTGCTGAAGTCCCGGATTTTCGAAGACGAGAACGGCAAGACGAATCTGTCCCTCGCGGATGTCGGCGGGGAGCTGCTGGTGGTCAGTCAGTTCACACTCTATGCCGACTGTCGGCACGGCAACCGTCCGGGCTTTACAAATGCGGGGGCGCCGGCAGAGGCGGAGGCGCTCTATGAGTACGTGCTGGCGAAGTGTGCCGAGACGGTACCGGTGGTGCAGCATGGAAAATTCGGTGCGGATATGAAGGTGCGGCTGCTGAATGACGGACCGTTCACGATCCTGTACGATTCTGACGAGCTTTTCGGGCAGGCGAGGTAAGCAATGGATCTTTTTGAATATATGTCAGAAAAGAGCAAGAAGGAGGAGGCACCGCTGGCTTCCCGGATGCGTCCGGAGACACTGGACGAGGTGGTGGGACAGCAGCACATTGTGGGAAGAGACAAGCTGCTGTACCGTGCCATACAGGCCGATAAGCTGGGCTCCATTATTTTCTATGGGCCGCCGGGAACCGGCAAGACCACATTGGCCCGGGTAATCGCGCATACCACGAAGGCAGATTTCCGGCAGCTGAATGCGACGGTGGCCGGAAAGAAGGACATGGAGGAGGTGGTGCAGCAGGCGAAAAACAACCGCGGCGGCTATGGCCGGAAAACCATCCTCTTTGTAGACGAGATCCATCGCTTCAACAAGGCACAGCAGGACTACCTTCTGCCCTATGTGGAGGACGGTACCGTCATACTCATCGGTGCGACAACGGAAAATCCGTATTTTGAGGTGAATTCCGCACTGATCTCCCGCTCCACGATCTTTGAACTCCATCCATTGACTAAGGAAGATGTGGCAACACTTCTTCACCGGGCTGTGACAGATAAGGACAGGGGTCTTGGCTCATTTGAAGCGAAGCTGACCGATGAAGCCAGGGATTTTCTGGCAGATGTATCGGG
>CAVAXR010000043.1:3852-9743 GCA_963592375.1 Oribacterium sp.
GCGCTGATGGACTCGGTGAAGGGCGTTGGCGCCTTCCGGGCATATATTGATGACGATGCCCGCTGTTTTCTCAGCGATGCGGCAAACGGTGATGCCCGGGCGGCGCTGAATGCGGTGGAGCTGGCGGTGCTGACCACGGAACGGGAAAATGACGGCAGGATCCACATTACACTGGCGGTGGCCTCGGAATGCATACAGAAGCGGGCCATCAAGTATGACAAGGACGGTGACAACCACTACGATACGATTTCCGCCTTTATCAAGTCCATGCGCGGTTCCGATCCGGATGCGGCGGTCTATTATCTGGCGAGGATGCTGTATGCGGGTGAAGACATTAAATTCATTGCGAGACGAATCGTCATCTGCGCTTCGGAGGATGTGGGAAATGCAGACCCGATGGCGCTCTGCGTGGCGACAAATGCCTTTATGGCCATTGAGCGGGTGGGTATGCCGGAGGCACGGATCATCCTGTCCCAGGCGGCCAGCTATGTGGCCTGTGCACCGAAGTCCAATGCGTGCATCAATGCGGTGGATGCCGCGACGGCCTGTGTGGAGCGTACCGGAAATCTGCCGATTCCGCCCTATCTGCAGGACGCACATTATCCTGCCCATGACAAGCTGGGACGCGGCGTCGGTTATCAATATCCGCATAACTTCCCGGGGCACTGGGTGGAGCAGCAGTACCTGCCGGATGCCGTGAAGGACGAAAAGTTCTATGTTTATCCAGATGAGAAGAATCAGTAAAAGAGCCGGTGCGCAGCACCGGCTCTTTTACTGTATAGAGTAGTAAGGGTTCGATAAAACCTGTTCAGCAAATTTCGAAGCATCAAAGCAATGTCCTGATGTATCTGCAGTATAAGACCAAAAGCTGAAATTATGCTGAAAGCCGGAAATTTACTTGAACTGATTTACGGATGCATCGTAATGATAGTCGATGCCGGCCAGCTTTTCTGTGATGCCGTCTGCGTCTGCATCCAGCGCATCACAGAGTGCATCCAGGGAATCAAATTCATCCCGCAGCTTCATATTGATAAAGCTCAGAAGCATGAAGGGATCAGACGGAATATGTGCCATGGCAGTGTCTCCTTTCAGACAGAATTGCTTGTTTAATCCTTAACGAGAGGATATAATGATAGAATACCTAGCGCAATAAGGAGTATACCATATGAAGGACGATCATTGTATCTTTTGTAAAATTGCAAACGGCGAGATTCCGTCGACAACATTATATGAGGACGAGGATTTCCGGGTCATCTTCGATCTGAACCCGGCGACCGAGGGACATGCTCTGATCCTGCCGAAGGAGCATTTCGCGGATCTGACAGAGCTTCCCGCGGCGATTTCCGGCAGGGTAATGCCTTTGGCCGGAAAAATCGGCAGTGCCATGAAGGCCGGGCTTGGCGCGGCAGGCTTCAACGTGGTGCAGAACAACGGCGAGGCGGCAGGACAGACCGTGCGTCATTTCCATACGCACATTATCCCGCGTTACGGCAATGACGGCGAAATGGTGCTGTGGCAGCCCGGAACCTCCACACCGGAGGGCCTCAAGGCAGTCTGTGAGAAGATCGGAGAGAAGCTTTCATGAGCAAACGGATCGTACTGACCGGCGGCGGTACCGCAGGACATGTGACCTCGAATCTGGCGCTGATTCCGCGGCTGCAGGAGGAGGGTTATGAAATCAGCTATATCGGCTCCTACGGCGGCATCGAGAAGAAGCTGGCGGAAAATGCCGGCGTGGCCTATTACGGGGTGGATACCGGAAAATTCCGCCGCTATAAGGATCTGAAGAATCTGACGGATCCCTTCCGCGTACTGCACGGTGTGCTGGAGGCGCGGAAGCAGCTGAAGAAGCTGAAGCCGGATATTCTGTTCTCGAAGGGCGGCTTTGTGGCGGTGCCGGTGGTCTGGGCCGCGCATCTTCTGCGGATCCCGGTGGTGAGTCATGAATCGGATATGACACCGGGCCTTGCCAATAAGCTGACGCTTCCCATGGCAGCGAAAATCTGCTGCAATTTCCCGGAGACCATGAAGCATCTGCCGGAGGGAAAGGCAGTGCTGACCGGCGCGCCCATTCGAAAGGCACTGCTGGAGGGCTCCCGCGAAGAGGGACTGAAAATGACGGGCTTTTCCGGGGAGAAGCCCGTGCTGATGATCATTGGCGGCAGCCTCGGCTCTGTGGCCATCAATCAGGCCGTGCGGGCACTGCAGCCGAAGCTGCTCGGACAGTTCGACATTATCCACGTGGCCGGCAAGGGGAATCTGGATGAGAGTCTGCAGGAAACAGCGGGTTATCGTCAGTATGAGTACCTTTCGGACGGACTGCGGCATCTCTATGCCCTGGCTGATATCGTGATCTCCCGGGCGGGTGCCAATGTTATCTGCGAGCTGCAGGCACTTCGGAAGCCGAATATTCTGATTCCGCTGCCGAAGGATGCCTCCCGCGGCGATCAGATCCTGAATGCAGAGTCCTTCCGCGCCCAGGGCTTCAGCGCGGTCGTGGATCAGCATGAAATGGAGGCGGACCTGTCACTTCTGGACAGGGCCATTCAGGAGGTCTGGGAGAATCGGGAAAAATATACGGCAGCTATGGCGAAATCCGGCGAGAAGAGCGGGGTAGAGGCGGTGCTCGAGGTGCTGGAGAGCGTCCGGAACGGCCGCACGAAATAAAGGAGCAAAGGCAGAATGATAGGAATCATCGGCGCGATGGACGAGGAAATCGCGAAGCTTAAAGAGGATATGACGGAAATGCAGGCGGAGCAGCGCGGCGGTCTCAGCTTCCTGAAGGGAAAGCTTCGGGATCATGAGGTGGTGGTGGTGCGCTCCGGCATCGGCAAGGTAAATGCCGGTGCCTGCACCCAGACACTGATCGACCGCTACAATGTAGATGCTGTGATCAATACCGGCATTGCAGGCTCTCTGGATGCCAGCATTAATATAGGAGACATCGTGCTGTCCGAGGATGCGGTGCAGTACGATATGGACGCCACCGCCTTCGGCTATGCCCTGGGCGAGATTCCCCGGGTAGGGACACTGGCTTTCCGGGCATCGGAGCGTCTGATTGACATTGCGGAGGAGGAGAACCGGCATGTGAATCCGGATATCCATACCTTTATCGGCAGAGTCTGCAGCGGTGATCTCTTTGTTTCGGACAATGAGAAGAAGGACTGGATCAAGTCCCGTTTCCAGGGAAGCTGCTGTGAGATGGAAGGCGCGGCGATTGCGCAGATCGCCTACCAGAATCAGGTGCCCTTCCTGATCATCCGGGCGATTTCTGATAAGGCGGACGGTTCGGCTTCCGTGGATTATCCGACATTTGAAAAGAAGGCGATCGAGCATTGCGTGCGTCTCACCGAGGCTGTGGTGGCGCGGCTGTAAGTGAAGCGGTGGACGGCGGAGAGATCCGCACGGGGTGCGGCCGGTCAGGCGGCGCCGAAGACATTAGGAAAACGCTGATTTGATCAGCATTTCCGCAGCATAGGAGTCCGGCGGCAGGAAAGAACCTGCGGCCTGAATCATACAAAAAAGGAGCAAAGGTTATGAGTGAGGTAAGATTTGACTTAAGCAAGGCAAAGAAGTTTATTTCCGATGAGGAAATCCAGAATTTCAAGGTGCAGACTATGGCCGCAGAGAAGACACTGCTGGACGGCAGCGGCGCCGGCAGCGATTTCCTGGGCTGGATCAATCTTCCGGTGGATTACGACAAGGATGAGTTCGCAAGAATCAAGGCGGCGGCAAAGCGCATTCAGGAGGATTCCGATGTGCTGCTCGTGGTCGGCATCGGCGGCTCTTATCTGGGCGCGCGTGCGGCAAATGAGTTTCTGAACAGCTGCTTCTATAACGAGCTGTCCAAGGAGGAGAGAAAGGCACCGGAGATTTATTATGTCGGCAACAACATTTCCTCAAAGTACATTCATGATCTGACCAAGGTGCTGGAGGGCAAGGACTTCTCCGTGAATATCATTTCCAAGTCCGGAACTACCACAGAGCCGTCCATCGCATTCCGTGTATTCAAGGAAATGCTGGAGGAGAAGTACGGCAAGGAGGGCGCTGCAAAGCGTATCTATGCGACCACCGATAAGGCGAAGGGCGCGCTGAAGAAGCTGTCTGACGAGCAGGGCTATGAGGAGTTCGTAGTGCCGGATGACATCGGCGGACGTTTCTCAGTGCTGACGGCTGTGGGTCTTCTGCCGATCGCGGCCAGCGGCGCCGACATTGACGCGCTGATGCAGGGTGCTGCCGATATGCGTGCGCTCTGCCTGGAGCGGCCTTATGAGGAAAATGCTTCCCTCCTCTACGCAGCGGCAAGAAACATCATGCTTCGCAAGAACAAGTCTGTGGAGATCGTAGCCAACTATGAGCCGTCCCTGCACTATGTTTCCGAGTGGTGGAAGCAGCTGATGGGCGAGTCCGAGGGCAAGGACCAGCGCGGTCTGTTCCCGGCTTCCGTGGATCTGACCACAGATCTTCACTCCATGGGTCAGTTCATTCAGGACGGCTCCCGCATCATGTTTGAAACGGTGCTGAATGTGGTGAAGTCTCCGGAGGAGCTGGTGCTGAAGGAGGAAGAGGTGGATACCGACGGCATGAATTATCTTGCCGGAAAGACAGTGGATTTCGTGAACAAGTCTGCAATGAACGGCACCATTCTGGCACATACCGACGGCAATGTACCGAACTTCGTGGTGGAGATCCCGGAGCAGAACGCTTATTATCTGGGACAGCTCTTCTACTTCTTTGAGTTTGCCTGCGGCGTATCCGGTTACATCAACGGCGTAAATCCGTTCAACCAGCCGGGCGTGGAGAGCTACAAGAAGAACATGTTCGCACTCCTCGGCAAGCCGGGTTATGAGGCCCTCGGCGAAGAGCTGAAGAAGAGACTGTAATCATCATCGATCCGGGCTGAGCGGAAGCCCGGCTTACGGGCGCCCGGATTGATGCGGTTTATTTGATATTCGAACTTATCGTAATAACAAATCCCCCGGGAGTTTTCTCCCGGGGGATTTTCACTGGATTCATCTCGAGTCAGAAGCTCTCGATGAACCTGCTTCGCAGGCATGTATTGGCATGAGGAGGGGCCCGGCGCAGCTGGGAAGAGTCCTGATGCCCTCTTCAGAGCAAGCCCGACATGTCAGATCGTTACGAGTTCAGCCTGATGCAGAACTCTTCACTCCTCTATAATCTCGATCGCCAGATAATCGAAGGGAATCTGTTCCACGAAGCTGTCCTGGTGGAACTGTGTTTTGCTCTTTTGCTTAAACTGGCGGATGTTCTGCTCGAGCCAGATGGGATTTTCGAGATCGAGATAGCTGCAGATTTCGCGGAGGGCGGTGAAAACGTGCTCCGTCCGGGAGACGTCATAGCCCTCCTGTCGGGAAACGCAGTCCCGCAGAATCCGTCCGTCCTTATACAGAGTGCCGCTCATTCGAAACATATTTTTACGCTCCTTTACCCGATTTCCTGATCCTGTTTTGCCGGACAGCCGCCGTAAAACAGAGACATCCGTGCTGACGTCAGCCGCAAAAGTCCGTCACCCGCGAACGATAGCACAAAAATCCGTTTTTCACAATGATTTGTTCATATTTTGTTAAAAATATAGTCATATACTCTAAATTAAGTCTTAACTGAAAAGTGAAATTTCGGCGTATGCTGCCGGACATGATAAGGGGAGGATAAGATGGGATTGGATATTGGGGATCCGCAGGCATTTCTGGAAGAGGCCTTGAAGGCAGTGACGGATTACCGGACGGCAAAGGAGGCGCTGGCGGCGGCGCTGGAGAGTGAGAAGCAGCTGAAGAAGTCGCTGGAGCAGGCTCGCAGGGAAATGCTGGAGAAGATCGAGAAAACGATTCGGAGCCGGGAGGACGAGCTCTGCGAGACTTATAACAAGCAGC
>CAVAXR010000044.1:0-9655 GCA_963592375.1 Oribacterium sp.
GCCCTGGAATCTGACAACGATATCCGACTTCTCTGCCAGCATATCCGTAATCTTTCCCTTGCCTTCGTCTCCCCAGTTTGCACCTACGATTGCACGTACCATAGCTTTATTTACTCCTATCGCCTCTGCCTTTTCAGCGGCCCTCGCAAGGCCGTGCCGGATTCGCAGAAGCTCTGTATTTCCGCACCCCACCGGCGGTACGAATCACTTTTTTCCGGTCAGCTTCATAAACCAGATATAAATATAGGCCGCCGCCGGCACCACCATGATGCAGAAAAGCAGTGCCAGAATATACTCCGGCGCCGCGCCCGTAAACGAAAACACCAGAAGAAGGATCAGCAGAAGTCCGATCAAAATAAGGGCTCCGATGGCCAATGCTCTCTTCAGATTCATCCTTTGGTCTCCTTACGGCAGCAGTATTGTTCCCGGCCGGTGCCGGAAAACAGGCTCAAAAGAGGGATCCCGGCCATGCCGGATCCCTCCTCGAGACAGAATCAGTATAAGTTATCTACGATTGCTTTGCAAGCCTTAAACCTTGATCTCGGCAGTAAGTCCCAGAAGCTCCTTATTTTCCTCCAGAATCGGCTGAATCACTTCCTCTACGAACTCCTCCACCTGCTTCGGTGCACGTCCCACGTACTTCTCCGGCTGCATGGAGGCCTTCAGGTCCTCCAGCGACATATGAAATTCCGGATCAGCCGCAATCAGCTCCAGCAGATTGTTGTCCTTTCCTTCCTCCTTCACTGCCTTGCCGGCCTGCATGGAGAGCCGGCGGATCTTCTCATGCAGCTCCTGACGGTCGCCGCCGGCCTTCACCGCATCCATCATGATATTCTCGGTTGCCATGAAGGGAAGCTCTGCCATCAGATGCTTCTCGATCACCTTCGGATACACCACCAGTCCGTCAACCACATTGAGATAGAGGTCGAGAATGCCGTCGATGGCCAGGAAGCCCTCCGGAACCGACAGACGCTTATTGGCGGAGTCATCCAGTGTACGCTCAAACCACTGCGTAGAAGCCACCAGCATTGGATTCATCAGGTCGCTCATCACATAATCGCTGAGTGAAGCGATACGCTCGGAACGCATGGGGTTCCGCTTGTAGGCCATGGCACTGGAGCCGATCTGATTCTTCTCAAACGGCTCTTCGACCTCCTTCATATGCTGCAGCATCCGGATGTCATTGGTAAACTTGTGCGCAGACTGGGCAATGCCGGCCAGCACGGAAAGCACTCTGTAGTCCACCTTTCTGGAGTAGGTCTGACCGGACACCACATAGCAGGACTTGAAGCCCATCTTCTCGGCGATCATCTGGTCGAGCCGTCTGCACCTCGCGTGGTCCCCGTCGAAAAGCTCCAGGAAGGAGGCCTGGGTGCCGGTGGTTCCCTTGGAGCCGAGAAGCTTAAGCGATTCGAGCACATACTCCAGATCCTCGAGATCCAGCACCAGCTCATTCAGCCAGAGCGTAGCACGCTTGCCGACGGTTGTGGGCTGTGCCGGCTGGAAGTGCGTAAATGCCAGCGTCGGCAGATCCTTGTACTTTACAGCGAATTTTGACAGCTCATTGATGACGTTGATGAGCTTCTTCCGCACAAGGCGAAGACCCTCACGCATAATGATCATATCGGTATTGTCACCCACATAGCAGGAGGTAGCGCCGAGATGAATGATGCCCCTTGCCTTCGGGCACTGCTGGCCATAGGCATAGACATGGCTCATGACATCGTGACGAACCTCTTTCTCCCGGGCCTCAGCCACCTCGTAGTTGATATCGTCCTGATGCGCCTTCAGCTCCGCGATCTGCTCATCTGTAATGTTGAGACCCAGCTCCTTTTCCGTCTCTGCCAGCGCGATCCACAGCTTCCGCCAGGTTCTGAACTTAAAGTCCTGGGAAAAGATATACTGCATCTCCTCCGAAGCATAGCGGCCGGTCAGGGGGCTGGTGTAACGATTGTGTTCTGCCATTTTTCTTCTCCTCTTTCTCACTCTCAGTTAAATGTCTTCGGTTCCCGTCCGCCGGCACCTGCCGGACAGCCCGGAAGCCGCTGCGTCTGTGTTTACAGTGCGTCCTGCATGCTGTACATTCCCGGCGCCTGATCCTTCAGGAAGGCTGCTGCCGTCATGGCACCCTTCGCGAAGATGGCCCTCGAATACGCGGTATGATTCAGTGTGATCACCTCATCCTCACCGGCAAAGATAACATCATGTACACCCGGAATGGATCCGCCGCGCACAGCACTGATGCCCAGCTCCTCATGCGGACGTGCCGCACTCCGGTCTGCGCGATTGTATACATAATTCAGCTGACCGTCCAGCGCCTCATTCACCGCATCCGCCAGCGCCAGCGCCGTACCGGACGGAGCATCCTTTTTCCGGTGATGATGCTGCTCCACGATCTCGATGTCGAAGCCCTTTTCATACAGCTTCTGTGCCGCCGTCTGCACCAGCTGCAGCAGCAGATTCACGCCGATGGACATATTTGCACTCCGCAGCACCGGCACCGTCTCAGCCAGCTTCTGTACCCTTTCGAGCTGTGCCTCACTGAGACCGGTCGTGCAGAGCACCAGCGGCTTCTTCACCTTTTCGGCATAGTCCAGCAGACTGTCCACTGCCGGGGCAACAGAAAAATCAATGATGGCATCATAGTCCCCGGGAATCTCTTCAAAATTCCCGTAAACCGGAAAGCCCTCATGCTCCGGCATATCCCGGCAATCCTTTCCGGCTGTGATCACAAAATTATCATCGGCCGCCACTGCCCGGGCCACATTTTCTCCCATTACGCCCAGTGCGCCATGCAGCAAAAGTTTCGTCATTCTGATTTCCTCTCTGATACACACTAAGGAGCAGAAGAAAGCTCTTCTGCTCCTCAGCCAAAATTTTTCTTACAGCAGGCCGTACTTCACCATTTCCTCGCGAAGCTTCGCCTGATTCTCCGGCTCCATCTCCGTAAGCGGAAGCCGCAGTGAGCCGACATTCATTCCCATCAGGTTCATGGCAGCCTTCACCGGAATCGGATTCACCTCGGAGAAGAGTGCCTTGATGAGATCATAGGCACGAAGCTGCTCCTTCAGAGCGCCCTGCACGTCGCCGGCAAACCACTTTGCGCACATCTCGTGCACCTCTCTCGGTGCAATGTTGGACAGCACGGAGAATACACCGCTGCCGCCGAGGGAAAGAAGCGGAATCACCTCATCGTCATCGCCGGAATACAGGCAGAAGTCCTCATCCACAAGGGACATCAGCTTCGTGCTCATGGAAATGTTTCCGGTCGCATCCTTCACGCCCACGATATTTTCCACGTTCTTATAGAGATAAGCCATCGTTTCCGGCTGAATGGTCACACCGGTTCTGGACGGAATATTATAGAGGACGCAGGGAATGCTTACGCTCTTTGCCACCGCTTCAAAGTGCTTGATCAATCCGCCCTGGGTTGCCTTGTTGTAATACGGCGTCACCAGCAGCAGTCCGTCTGCACCGGCCTTCTCTGCCTGCACCGAAAGCTTAATCGCGGTCTCTGTACAGTTGGAGCCGGTTCCCGCGATCACAGGAACACGGTGGTTTACCTTCTCAATAGCGTAGCGGATCACATCCATGTGCTCATCCTCAGACATGGTGGATGCCTCGCCGGTGGTACCGCAGATCAGGATACAGTCTGTACCGCCTTCGATCTGCTGCTCAATGATTTCAGACAGCTTATCATAATTTACGGATCCGTCCGGATTCATAGGAGTAATCAGTGCGACTCCCGCACCCTTAAATATAGCCATACAAAACCTCCTGCTTCTCTTCTTTTGTGGGTTTCATTGTAGCACAGTCCGACAGCCAGCGCCAGACAAAACGATTGCACGAATAAGGATATCTCATTGTGCCGATCCAGCGTCACGCGGGGCACCCCGACAGCCTAGCTGTCGCTGAGCCCCGCGTGACAATGCCCGCAAGCCAAGCTTGCGCGCACCCCGTTGGATCAGCCCTGTTTCCTTGCGAAGCCGGCTCTCTTACGAAGCACCGGATCCAGAATCTTCTTACGGATGCGCAGATTCTCCGGTGTTACCTCCAGCAGCTCATCGGTATCAATGAAGTCAATGCACTGCTCAAGCGACATAATCTTCTTCGGCACCAGCTTCAGGGCCTCGTCGGAGCTCGATGTACGGGTGTTGGTCAGGTGCTTGGTCTTGCAGACATTTACCTCGATGTCCTCTGCCTTCGGGCTCTGACCGATGACCATACCGCCGTATACCTTCTCACCGGAGCCGATAAAAAGCGTTCCTCTGGCCTGGGCCTGGAAGAGACCGTAGGTAACCGCCTCGCCGGCCTCGAAGGCGATGAGAGAGCCCTGATGACGATAGCTCATCTCGCCCTTGTAATCGCCGTAGCCGTCAAACTCTGTATTCAGAATACCGTTTCCCTTGGTATCGGTCATAAACTCACCGCGGTAGCCGATAAGGCCGCGGGACGGGATCTCAAACTCGAGACGGGTATAACCGGTGGCCAGCGGACTCATGCCGTTCAGCGTACCCTTTCTCTGGGTCAGCTTCTGGATCACGGAGCCGGTGCACTCATCCGGAACGTCAATGTAGGCGATCTCCATCGGCTCCTGCTTTCTGCCGGCCTCATCCGTCTTGTAAATAACCTCAGCCTTGGAAACCGCAAACTCAAAGCCCTCGCGGCGCATGGTCTCCACAAGCACGGACAGATGCAGCTCACCACGGCCGGATACCTTGAAGCAGTCGGCAGAAGCGGTCTCCTCCACACGGAGAGACACATCCGTATTCAGCTCGCGGAACAGACGGTCACGGATGTGACGGGAGGTCACGAACTTACCCTCTGTGCCGGCCAGCGGAGAATCATTCACCATGAAATCCATGGAAATGGTCGGCTCGGAAATCTTCTGGAACGGAAGTGCTGTCGGATTCTTCTCTGTGCAGATGGTATCACCGACATGCAGATCCTCAATGCCGGATACGGCTACGATAGAGCCGTACTTGGCCTCCTGCACGTCCACTCTCTTCAGACCGTCAAACTCATAGAGCTTTGTGATTCTGACCTTCTTCCGCTTGTCCGGATCATGATGGTTCACCACCAGAGCCTCCTGGTTTACGCGGATGGAACCGTTCTCCACCTTGCCGATACCGATACGGCCGACAAACTCATTGTAATCAATGGTAGAAACCAGCAGCTGTGTGCCTTCCTCCGGATCACCCTCCGGTGCCGGAATATAATCGAGAATCGCATCAAACAGCGGCTGCATGTCCACATCCGGATCCTCCATTTTGTTCTTGGCAAAGCCTGCCTTTGAGGACGCGAAAAGGAACGGGCAGTCCAGCTGCTCATCGGAAGCATTCAGATCCATCATGAGCTCCAGCACCTCATCCACGACCTCCTCCGGTCTCGCCTGGGGCTTGTCAATCTTATTGATAACCACCAGCACCGGCAGACGCAGATCCAATGCACGCTGCAGCACGAAACGTGTCTGGGGCATCGGTCCCTCGAAGGCATCCACCAGCAGGATGGCACCGTTTACCATCTTCAGAATACGCTCTACCTCACCGCCGAAATCCGCATGGCCCGGCGTATCTACGATATTGATCTTGGTGCCCTTGTAGCTCACCGCTGTATTCTTGGACAGAATGGTAATGCCTCTCTCCCGCTCAATCGGGTTGGAGTCCATGACACGGATTCCCACATCCTGATTGTCACGGAAGGCGCCGGACTGCTTCAGCAGCTCATCCACCAGTGTTGTCTTGCCGTGGTCAACATGGGCAATGATGGCAACGTTACGAATGTCTTCTCTCTTCTCGATCATCTTTTCATCCTCTATCTCTGCGTAATTATCTATGCTTTGAGGATTGCGGGAGCGCAAAGCGCGGAGCAATCCGTGCAACATAGGGGGCAAAATCCCAACATTATCTATATTAAAGAAATGCCGATGAAATCAGCATTTCCCCAAACAAAATCTTAGGGATTATACCACCGGGCTTTTTCTATTGCAAGGGTCACGCCGCCGAAAGACAGCTCCTGCACCTGTTTTTGAAATGTCGTCAGACTCTCCTCCGGCACCAGCCACGACACACTGACCTTCTCGAGATAGCTGCAGCTTTCTTCCCGGATGCCGAGCTTTTCTGTCACATACTTGAGCTTTCCGACCAGTGTATAGTCAATCTCTGCCGAGACCCGGAAGCCCTGCACGGCCGTCAGCAGCTCCGCATTGTCCACCGCCGCCCGGGCAGCTGCCGTATAGGAACGCACCAGTCCGCCGGTGCCGAGCAGTGTGCCGCCGAAATAACGTGTTACCACCAGCAGGGCATCATGAATCTCCGCACCGGTCAGCACAGACAGAATCGGCATCCCCGCTGTCTGGGAGGGTTCTCCGTCATCCGACTGCTTCTTGATTTCATTCTTTTCTCCCAGCACGTAAGCATAGCAGTGATGCCGCGCGTCATAATAGCGCTTCCGTACGGCAGCAATCCGCTCCTCCGCCTCCTCCACAGACGCAATAGGATAGAGCTCTCCGATAAAACGCGATTTCTTTTCCTCATATTCGCCCGCTGCGATTTCCTTTACATATTTCATTCGTCCGTTTTCTTTCCTTTCGTCATGGACCTGGAAACCACCGGTGACGAATCCTCGTCCCGCGCAGCCGCTGCTGCCGGACCGCTGTCGCTGATCTCCACCTTTCTGCCGCTGTCATCATCTTCGTCGTCCGCCTCGGTTTCCACAACTCTGGAGAAATAGTAATCATCCGTATCATAGCTGTCCTCTTCCTCCGGCACCATAATCGCGCCCCAGCTCGTATGGCGGTCGCAGTTTACCGTCGGCACACTGCCTTCCGCAAAAAGCTCCGTGACCACTGCGGAGCCGCGGTAATCCTGATAACAGCCGCTGATCGGCAACTTGCCGGACTTCCGGCAGACACTGGCCTCCACAATGCCGTCCGGCCTTGCAAAGCCGATGTCCTCCTTCCCCTCATGCACCCGCTGCATGATCTTCCGCCAGATATCCTTATGATAGCCGGTACCGCCATTATACTCACCGGTCGAGCTGTCCTTCAGCGACTGGTTCTCATCGCAGCCGCCCCAGACACCGGCGATATAATACGGAGAAAAGCCCACAAACCAGACATCCCGGTTATTCGTGGTGGTACCGGACTTTCCGGCCAGACTCATGCCGTCAAAATGCGCCCTCGTAGAAGTCGAGTTCACCGTGATGGAATCTGAAAATGCCCGGTTGGACTCCATCGACTGCTTCATGGCATCCGTCAGAAGGTAGGCACTGGTCTCCTTCATCGCCTGTTCCGGCACATCCTCCGAAAGATCGATCAGCACATTTCCATCCTGGTCCACGATCTTTGTGAAGAACTTCGCCTTATTGAGCTTACCGCCGTTGGCAATCGCACTATAAGCAGTTGTCAGCTCCAGATTGCTGACACCCTTCGTGAGACCGCCCAGCGCCAGTGCCGCATTTTCATCGTCATCCGTCAGGCTGGTGATGCCCAGGGACTCGGCATACGCGCGTCCGTTCTTCGGCTTTACCGTCTCCATCAGACAGCGCACAGCCACAATATTCAACGAGTAAATGATGCCGTCCCGAATGCTCTGATAGCCCAGGAAGCCGTGGGAATACCAGTTTTTAAAGGTCTTCTTGCCCACCGTATAGGGCGCATCGTAGTAGGTCGTTGCCAGCGTCGCACCATACTTGTCAATGGCCGGCGCAAAGGAGCTGATCACCTTAAAGGTAGAGCCCGGCTGCCGCAGCACATTGCTGGCACGATTCAAGGTGAGGGACTGCGTTTTTTCGCCGCGTCCGCCGCTGATCGCCAGCACCTCCCCGGTATGCGGATCCATCAGCACAAAGGAAACCTGCGGCTCCAGCGTCGTGCTGTAGGTCTCACCCACAATGACGTCCGAATCCGCCAGAATCTTCTCCTTATAATCCGCAATGTAGCTCTTCGCGCCGTCTTCGGTACGGAAGAGGCCGCTGAATTCCATTCCGCGGACGTCCCGCATGTAGCGAAGCAGATCATTTTCGGAATAGTTCACAATGCTGCCGTCCTCATGCCGTACCGTGAGCCGCCAGCTTACTTCATATTTTGTGGTGTCATAGTTGTCCGGATTGTTGACCTCCTCGTCCACAATGGCCTGCAGCTCCGGATCCTGGGTCGTATAAATGGTCAGACCGCCGGAATACAGCAGCTTCTTCGCCTCCTCCGCGGTATAGCCGAGCCTCTCCACCAGCGTCTCCTGCACCTGCTCCGTCAGCTCGTCCGTGAAGTAGGAATACGGCACATTGGCCTCCTGCACCTGCGTATTCGCCTCCTGAATCCGGTCATACACCGGATCGGCCAGCGCCTCCTCATAGCGGTCTTCATCGATATAGCCCTGCTCCAGCAGGTTCTTCAGCACCTGCGCCCGGCGCTTTGCGTTATTTTCCGGATGGGTGATCGGATTCAGTGCCGTAGGGTTTTTGGTAATGGCCGCAATCACCGTGCACTCGGAAAGGTTCAGCTCGCTGACCTCCTTATTAAAATAGCGCCGCGCCGCCACCTTCACACCGAGCGTATTCGCACCCAGGTTGATGGTATTCAGGTATTCGGTGATAATGCCGTGCTTTACGGTTTTCTTGTCCAGCTCCGGCTGATTTTCCAGCTCCAGGGCCAGATACTGCTCCTGAAATTTGCGCACATAGCGCTCATAGGTCCCCTCATTTAAGCCGCCGCCGAAGACATTATTCTTCAAAAGCTGCTGGGTAATGGTAGAGCCGCCGCCCGCCGAATCATCATCTGACAGAACGCCCTTCACCGCACGAAAAATCGACTTCAGGTCAATGCCGTTGTGCTGCCAGAACCGCTCATCCTCTATCGCCACAAAGGCATTGATCAGGTCCTTCGGCAGCTCCTCGTAGGTCACGCGCTCGCGGTTGGAGCCCTCCGTCACCAGTGTCGCCACTACCTTTCCGTTCCGGTCCAGTGTTTTCGTGGCATAGGCCGTCGGTCCCACATGAATGGAATTGATATCCGGTGCCGAATCCAGAATGCCCTTAAACAGACCAAAACCGAAGGCAATGCCCAGCACCGCGCCGGAAATGCCTCCGATCAGACAAAGATTTGTTAAAAGGTGTGTCAGCCGGTGCCAAATCCGGATTTTGGAGCTGTCCAGCCGATACAATGTATTTTCAATATTATGTTCAGTAAAATTCATCTTGCCGTACCCTCTTGCTGGGTTTCTGTCATCTTAAGCCTAAATTATACTGAAGCCTCTGCCGACTTGCAAGGGCATACCTTTCTCTTTGGGAAATGTCTTCGGCGCAAAAAATCAGAGGATCAGGCAGGAATCCTTTACCGCGACTTCATTTTCCACATAACGGATCAGCTCATCCACAATGAAGCTTCTGCGCTTGTCCGTCGGATAGATGAACCAGCTGCGGCGCAGCACCGGATGACCGTCCTTCCGGATCAGCGGCGTCAGGCAGAGCCCGTATTCGTTCACAAAGTTGTCCGGCAGGAAGCAGAGCATGTAGCTGCTGTTCTCCCGGATATTCCGGAAGGCAAATTCGATATAGCCCACATCCATAACATTGTCCGGCAGCGCACTGCCGAAACGCTCCTCCCACCAGTCGTTGATCTGCCCTACGGTCAGCGCATTGGTCTGATAGCCTACCC
>CAVAXR010000045.1:0-9652 GCA_963592375.1 Oribacterium sp.
CTCTTCACTGGATCCGAAGTCGCCGCTGACAGAGGAGGAAATATCTTCTTATCTTGACAGACTGCCGGAGGACGTGAGCGAGGAGCGAAAGACAGTGGTGCGCTATGCCCTGTCTTCGGTAGGAAAGATACCTTACTATTATGGCGGCAAGGCTTCCGTGCGCGGATTTGAGGGCAACGGCTTCGGCAGCGTAACCGGTGAGGCGGACTATAAGGGACGTATTCTTCGCGGACTGGATTGTTCCGGCTGGATTCAATGGGTGTACTGGTCTGCACTGGGCATGAATCTGGACGGCGCAGCCAGTACGGCAAATCTCATCGGCTGCGGCGAACGGATCAGCAGAGCAGAGCTGAAGCCGGGAGATATAGTGGTGCGGCCGGGGGATGACAGCCATGTGGTGATGTTCCTGTGCTGGTCGGACAACGGGAAGATGATTGCCATTCACGAAAACTCTTCCGCAAATAATGTTTCTGTAAATGAGGTGACAGCGAACTACCCGTATTACAGACGATTGATTCAATGATGATGTGAGCTATGGAGGGCTCCGGCGGCGAATATGAGGGGACAACAGAAAATTCTCATTGCAGACGATTCTGCCATGAACCGCAGCCTGCTGCGGGAAATGCTTGGAAAAGATTATGATATTCTCGAGGCTGAAAACGGCCGGGAGACAATAGAAATTCTGCAGGAAAATCCGCTGGTGGATCTGATATTGCTGGATGTGGTCATGCCGGAAATGGACGGCTTTGAGGTTCTGGAGACCATGAAGCGTTATCACTGGATTGAGGAGATTCCGGTGATTATGATTTCCTCCGAGGAGCCGGCTTCCTATGCAGAGCGGGCCTATGATCTCGGTGCTGTGGACTTCATTCGGCGGCCGTTTGAAACCATCCTGGTGCGTCATCGTGTCATCAATACGCTGCTGCTTTATGCCAAGCAAAAGCAGCTGTCTGCCATGGTGTCCGAGCAGATTTATGAAAATGAAAAGAATTCCAATCTGATGGTGAATATCCTCAGTCATATCGTGGAATTCCGGAACGGTGAAAGCGGCCTGCATGTACTGCATATTCAAAAGGCCACGGCACTGCTTTTGCAGGAGCTGCTGCGCCGTACGGACGGATACGGTATTACGGCTGCCGACATTTCCGTTATCAGCACGGCTTCGGCACTGCACGATATCGGAAAAATTGATATTCCCGGGGAGATTCTGAATAAACCCGGCAAGCTCACGGCAGAAGAATATGAAATCATGAAGCAGCACAGCATGATTGGTGCGAGGATCATTGATGAGCTGCCGATTCAGCGGGAGGATGAGCCGCTGATCCACTATGCTTACGAGATCTGCCGCTGGCATCACGAGCGCTACGACGGCGGCGGCTATCCGGATCATCTGAAGGGCGATGACATTCCGATGGCGGCACAGATTGTGTCGCTGGCGGATGTCTATGATGCCCTGACCAGTGTGCGCTGCTATAAGAAGGCGTACTCGCATCAGGAAGCGCTCCGTATGATTCTGGCGGGAGAGTGCGGAAGCTTCAATCCGGTGCTGCTGGACTGCCTGATCGCTGTGAATGAGGACCTGCAGCGGCTGCTGCTGCAGCAGAATACAGCACAACAGAGTTATCTTTCGTATGCGCGGCAGGCTTCGGAAAAACTCATTCGCAACAAGGATATTCCGGGACAGAACCGGCTGCAAAGTCTGCTGACGTCTGAGGAGGAGAAGCATC
Source organism: Oribacterium sp. (assembly GCA_963592375.1). Taxonomy (GTDB): domain Bacteria; phylum Bacillota; class Clostridia; order Lachnospirales; family Lachnospiraceae; genus Oribacterium. The sequence goes on from CAVAXR010000045.1 coordinate 1,728, forward strand.
ATTTCCTGAGTGCTCGGAGCAGCGGTATCGTCTGCGAATATGATGTGAAAACAAGACTCCTGAAGATTTCCGGGAGAATGGCATCGAGGCTCAGCGATACACGGAGGCTGCAGCTTCCGGAGGAAAACGATAAGCTGCATATTGAGCCCTCCGAGCTTTTGCGCTTCCACAGTGTGCTGATGGAAACCAGCGCAGAAAGTCCGGATGCAGAGCTTCTGCTGCCGCTGCAGGATAAGAGAGAGCTGGACTGGTATCATGTTCACCTGCACACGATCTGGAATCATGCGGTTCCGGCAGTCTGTACGGGTGCCATTGCGCTGTTTGATTCTGTACAGAACAAGCTTCTGACAAATGCGGCAGAAGACATCAACATTACCACCGGAAAGGGACTGCTGCAGCTCATGCGGAATCTGCGCGGCATTTTTGATGTGGTGCGTATTGTGGATGTGGAAAAGGCAGAGGTACTGGAGCTGGATGAAAACGGCGAGATTTCCTGTACAAAGCATGCCTGCTATCAGGTATGGAGCAAGGAGCATCGCTGCGAAAACTGCATTTCTGCCCGGGCATTGATAGAGAAGTCACAGCTGACCAAGCTCGAATTCACGGCAGATCATCATGTATTCCAGGTGATTTCCAAATACCTGGAGCTGGAAGACCGTAAGCTTGTGCTGGAGCTCGTGGTGGAGCTGAAGGACGAGGTGCTGCTGGGAAGCTGGACCCGAGAGACCATATTTAACCGGATTACGGAATATACAAAGGGGCTCTATCGGGACAGTCTGACCGGCGCATATAACCGGCGGTATCTTATGGAGCAGCTGGCTGGGCTTCGGACGCAGGCCGGCATTGCCATGCTCGATATTGATAATTTTAAGCAGGTGAATGATCGCTACGGGCATCTGGCAGGAGATGATGTCCTGCAGGCTGCGGCTAAGGTTGTTATGCAGAATATCCAGCCCTCCGATTCGCTGGTGCGCTACGGCGGGGATGAGTTTCTGCTGATCTGCGGAGATACGGATGCCGAAAGCTTTAATCAGCGGCTTCTGCTGATAAGGGAGAAGATGGCCGGCTTGCGGCTGTCTGCCTGCCCGGACTTCTGCTTCACCGTGAGTATCGGCGGCGTATATGGCAAATTGACGGCTTCCGAGGCAATTCGGGAAGCGGATTTCCGAATGTACCGGGCGAAGGCCAGCCGGAATGCGGTCTATGTCGAACACAAACTGTGAAAGGCCTCCGCGGTTGAGAGGATTTGCATAAAAAAGCTTTTCATTCCGGAAAATTTATGATAGAATGCCCATTGTCCGTAGTCGGCCCTTCTTTGGAAATGCTGGTTTTAGACGCTTGTATTTCAAGAGAGGGGCCGATTATGGGCTGTTTTAGCTTTAACACGTTGAAGCTTTTGGGCGGAAAAGCATCAAAATATTTCAGGAAAGGAAAGTTATAAAATGGCAAAGTACACAGTGCGAAGAGTCTTTATGGCGATCGTTACGGTATTTCTGGTTGCATGCGTTACTTTTTTTCTAATGAATGCAATTCCCGGAAATCCGTGGCTGTCCGAGAAGACCCCTTCCGAAGCAACCATTCAGGCCTTAAATGCAAAATACGGCCTTGACCAGCCGCTGATCGTTCAGCTGGCAAAATATCTTCAGAATCTTCTTCACGGAGATTTCGGCACCTCCATCAAGATGCAGAAGAACCGTGCGGTTATCGATATCATTAAGGAGATGTTTCCGGTTTCTGCGAAGGTCGGTGTATTCGCTCTTCTCTGGGCGATTTCTGTAGGGCTGCCGCTGGGCTGTCTTGCGGCTTATAAGAGAGGCACATGGGTAGACAGTCTTCTGCGTGTGCTGTGTACGCTGGGTATCTCCATGCCGGGCTTCGTTGTGGCCACCCTTCTGCTGCATACCTTATGCGGCGGTGTGGAAGGAATGAAAATGTTTCCGGCTCTCTTTGACGGGACACCAAGGAGCTATGTTCTGCCTTGTCTTGCGTTGGGATTCTATCCGATGTGCTATCTGTCGCGCCAGACCAGAACCGCGATGCTGGATGCGCTGAATCAGGAATATATTAAGACAGCACGGGCAAAGGGACTCAAGAACGGAAAGATTATCTTTAAGCATGCCTTGAGAAATGCTCTGATTCCGGTCATTACCTATCTGGGACCGCAGATTGCCTTCACCCTGTGCGGCGGTATGGTTGTCGAGCAGGTATTTTCCATCCCGGGTCTGGGACGTTATTTCATTCAGGCGATTCAGAACCGTGATTATCCGCTGATCATGGGTACTACGATTTTCCTGGCTTCCTTCATTATCATCATGAACCTGGTCGTTGACCTTTGCTACAAGCTGGTTGATCCGCGAATCAATCTGGCGCAGGGAGGAAATTAATATGTCCGGACAGAAAAGATTTCAGAATCCAGGCTCCCTTCAGCCGAATATTGACGATATTCTGGAGTGGAGCAAGCTGCCGGCAGATGCATTTGAACCGGCAAGCTCACAGGAGAAGGCCAATTTCATTAAGGATCGCAAGAGCGTTTCCTACTGGGCCGATGCATGGCGCCGCCTTCGGAAAAACAAGGTTGCCATGGTTGCGCTGGCAATCATCATTGCAATGATGATCTTCGGCTTCGCAGGACCGAGTCTCGTGCCTTATACCTATAAGCAGCAGGTGCGCGGCTCAGAGTCACTGCATCCCTGGCACTATGCGCTGGAGGATCAGGAGAAGATCAATGCCTATATGGAGGAGCATAATGCAAGTGCGAATCTGACGCCGGATGAGGCAGTTGAACAGGCCAGGGCGGAGGCGGAAGCAAACGGAAAAAAGCTGAGCCGTATTGAAGAGTCCAAGATTCGCGCCCGGGCAAGTGTTTCCCAGTCGGCAGCCAGTGAGGATGAGGTGACTGAGGCAGAGGCTGCCAAGGCGCTTGGAGTCCGCTACAAGGCATTCGGCTACTCTACAGAGGAGCTTGAGAAAAAGGCGGCCGGCGAGAGCGTATTCCCGCATGTGTTCGGCACGGACGATCAGGGTCGTGACATTATGGTTCGTGTTATGATCGGAACCAGAATCTCCATTATCGTCGGTGTTTGTGCTGCCATCATTGTTCTGATCATCGGTGCATTGTACGGATCTATTTCCGGCTATTGCGGCGGTATGGTGGATACGGTGATGCAGCGAGCTGTGGAGATCATTTACTCTGTACCGGAGATGCTGATCATCCTTCTGCTTTCTGCAACCTTAAAGCCGGCGCTGGAGACCTTCCAGAACTCAGGAGACGGGCCGCTGCAGCATCTGGTTACGATTCTCGGACCGAACCTGATTTCGATGTTCATTGCATTCGGCTTGCTGTACTGGGTTACGATGAGCCGTATTATCCGTGGTCAGATTCTGCAGCTAAAGCAGCAGGAGTATGTGACAGCAGCCCGCGCGCTCGGCGGCAGAGGCAAGCGCATCATCTTAAAGCATCTGCTTCCGAACTGTATCGGACAGATCATTACAACTACATTCCTGCAGATTCCGTCGGCAATCTTTTTGGAGTCCTTCCTTTCGTTTATCGGTGTCGGTGTGTCTGCTCCGCTGACGAGCCTTGGTTCGATGTGTTCAGAGGCGCTGAGCGGTCTTAGTACATATCCGTATCGTTTGTTCATTCCGGCGGCTATCCTGAGTCTGATGATTCTGGCATTGAATCTGTTCGGAGACGGCCTTCGTGATGCACTGGATCCGAAGCTGAAGAAGTAAGAGAGGAGGAGACAATATGGAACAGGAAAAGAAATCCGGCAAGCTGCTGGAGGTTAGAGATCTCCATGTCTCTTTCTTCACGCCGGCAGGAGAGGTTAAGGCAGTGAATGGTATCTCCTACGATATCAACTATGATGAGGTCATGGGTATCGTGGGCGAGTCCGGCTCCGGCAAGAGTGTGGAAGCGTATTCTGTCATCGGTCTGCTGCAGAATCCCGGCAAGGTGGTGGGCGGCTCCATTACCTTCGAGGGACAGGATATGCTGGCCAAATCCAAGGCAGAGATGCAGAGCTTCCGTGGCAAAGAGATTGCCATGATCTTCCAGAATCCGATGACCAGTCTGAATCCGGTATATACCATTGGAAATCAGCTGGTCGAGGCGCTGAAGGCACATGACAGCAGCATCGGCAGGGAAGAAGCTGAGAAGCGCGCCATGAAGATGCTCGAAGAGGTGGGCATCAATAATGTTGAGAAGCGGATGAAGCAGTATCCGCATGAGCTTTCCGGCGGTATGCGTCAGAGAGTCATGATCGCCATGGGCCTGATCTGTCATCCGAAGCTTCTGATCGCGGATGAGCCGACCACGGCACTGGACGTGACGATTCAGGCACAGATTCTGGAGCTCATGAAGAAGCTTCAGAAGGCAAATCACATGGGCATCATCTTCATTACGCACAATCTCGGTGTTGTGGCGGAGATCTGTGACAAGGTATCCGTTATGTATGCCGGCAAGATGGTGGAGCAGGGACCGGTGGATGACATTTTCTACAATCCGGGTCATCCGTATACCAAGGGTCTGCTTCGTTCCATGCCGCGTGTAGATGCAGAGAGATATGAGCGCCTGATCCCGATCGAGGGTACACCGGTAGATATGCTGAATCCGCCGGAGGGCTGTCCGTTTGCACCGCGCTGTGAGCATGCAATGAAGATCTGTCTGCAGAAGATGCCGCCGTATGTGCAGATGAGTGACAATCATCGCGCGGCATGCTGGCTGCGTGTGCAGGAATGTCTGAAAAATGCTGATCAGGGCGTTGCCCCGGCAGATAATTCTATAAGGACGGAGGCAGACAGCCATGAGTGAGAAAAATGATATCCTCGTTCAGGTTGACCACCTGAAGAAATATTTCCCGGTGAAGGGAATGAAGGGACCCGGTGTACAGGCTGTAGAAGACATTTCCATCTTCATCAGGCGCGGAGAAACGCTGGGCCTGGTAGGTGAATCAGGCTGCGGCAAGACCACATTGGGAAGAACGATACTGCAGCTTCACGAGCCGACCTGCGGCAAGATCGTTTACGATGGAGAAACGATTTTTGAGCGGGAGAATCCGTGGCAGAAGGATGCGGCAGGACAGCTTCGGCCGCTGAAGGTTCCGAAGGCAAAACAGGTGGATATGCTTCCGTACAGACGGAAGATGCAGATCATCTTTCAGGATCCTTCTGCAAGCCTGGATCCTCGTATGACTGTGGGTGAGATCATTGGTGAGGCACTGGATATTCACAAGCTCTGCGCCAGCAAGAAGGACCGGAGTGACCGGATCAAGGAGCTGCTTGGCAGGGTTGGTTTGAATACGGAGCATGCCAATCGTTATCCCCATGAGTTCTCCGGCGGTCAGCAGCAGCGTGTCGGCATTGCCCGGGCACTGGCTGTGAAGCCGGAATTCATCGTATGTGATGAGCCGATTTCGGCACTGGATGTGTCCATTCAGTCGCAGGTTGTTAATATGCTGGAGGATATGCAGGAGGAGATGGGACTCACGTATCTCTTCATTGCGCATGATCTCTCGGTTGTACGTCATATCTCTCATCGCATCGGCGTTATGTATCTCGGTACGATGGTGGAGCTGGCAGAGAGCTACGAGCTGAACCGCCGTCCGCTGCATCCGTATTCTCAGACGCTGCTGTCTGCAGTGCCTGTTCCGGATCCGGAGGTGAGCCGCGCAAGACAGAGAATCATCCTGGAGGGCGATATTCCTTCTCCGATGAACCCGCCGAGTGGCTGCCGTTTCCATACGCGCTGTCCGTATGCGACAGATAAGTGCAGGGAATGTGTACCCGTGTTTAAGGAGTATGAGAAGGATCACTGGGTGGCCTGCCACCTGCTTGAGAAGTAAGGAAATGCGAATCAGCGCATTTCCTTCAACTGGATAATACAGGAGTGGCCTGTTTATCAATATATTTTTATGGGAGAGCACTATGAAAAAGAAAGTTGTATCACTCGCTGTTGCAGCGTCTGTGGCAATGTCTATGCTGGCAGGCTGCGGAAGCTCCGGAACAACGGCAGCAACAACGGCAGCGGCAGAGGCTGAGACTGAGACGAAGGCTTCTGCAGAGACAGAGGCTGCATCCGCAGAGAAGTCTGAGGACGGCTTCAACATCACCGTAAACTTCGCTTCTGAGCCGATGACAATGGATCCTGCACTGAACTCCTCAGTGGATGGCGCGATCATGGCGAACCACCTCTTCGAGGGACTGATGAAGTGGGAGAGCTCCGGTGTGGAGACCAGCGGTTCAGACGGTACCTGCGAGGATGCTCAGGTTACCTTCGGTCAGGCAGAGAGCTATGACAAGATCACCAATGAGGACGGAACTGTAACCTATACCTTCAAGCTGCGCAGCGACATCAAGTGGTCTGACGGCAAGGATGTAACAGCTCAGGATTTCGTTTATTCCTGGCAGCGTCTGGTGAATCCGGAGACAGCCGCAGACTATAACTACATGCTTGACTGTGTAGTAAATGCTACAGAGATCATGAACGGCGAGAAGGATCCGTCCGAGCTGGCTGTAAAGGCCATTGATGACAAGACCTTCGAGGTAACACTGACAACCGATCTTTCCTATTTTGAGGAGCTGTGCGCATTCCCGGCACTCTTCCCGGTTCGTCAGGATATCATCGAGGCCAACGGAGATCAGTGGACCTTTGACCCGGCTACTTATATCTCCAACGGTGCTTACAAGCTGACCGACTGGACACACAATTCACAGATCGTCATGGAGAAGGACGAGAACTACTATGATTATGCCAACCTTGGCCCGGACAGCATTACCTTCAAGCTGATGGATGATTCCAACGCTATGCTTTCCGGCTTCAATTCCGGCGAGCTGGATTACATCCAGGAGGCTCCGCAGGCTGAGCTTACCGGTCTCATCGCTTCCGGCGATATGAAGATCGTGGATTATCTTGGAACCTACTATGTATGCTTCCAGACCCAGAAGGCTCCGTTCGACGATCCGCTGGTTCGTGAGGCATTCACACTGGCTATTGATCGTACCTACATCGTAGAGAAGGTGACACAGTCCGGTCAGGTAGAGGCAGACGGCTTCGTACCGAGCGGTATCGAGGATGCAGAGGATGGCTCTGACTTCCGTGAGGTCGGCGGTTCTTACTATGCAGCTACTGAGGATGATTACGAGGCAAACTGTGAGAAGGCAAGAGAGCTTCTGGCAGAGGCAGGCTATCCGAACGGCGAAGGCTTCCCGGTTGTAGAGTATCTCTATAACACAAGTGACGCACACAAGGCTGTTGCTGAAGCACTCCAGAATATGTGGGAGGAGCAGCTTGGTGTAACCGTAACTCTGAACAACCAGGAGTGGGCATCCTTCCTGCAGACACGTAAGAACGGTGACTATTCCATCGCACGTAACGGCTGGATCTCTGATTACAATGACCCGAGCTCCTTCCTTAATATGTGGGTTACCGATGGCGGAAACAACGATGCGCAGTACTCCAACGAGGAGTATGATAAGCTGATCGCCGCAGCCGGCACAACCTCGGATCGTGCAGAGCGTATGAAGATCCTTCACCAGGCAGAGGATATCGTGGTTGGTCAGGATCATGTCGTTTGCCCGCTGTACTTCTACACAGAGAAGTATATGCTGCGTGACGGCATCCAGGGCATGTACTATTGCCCGCTGGGCTTCTTCTTCTTCCAGTATTGCACACAGGCATAAGCCTGAAAAAAACAGAAAGGGGATCCTGCTTGCAGGGTTCCCTTTTTTTGAAAGGATGATTTCTATGCGTGCTTATGAGAGATTACTAAAGTATGTGAAGGTATGGACCACGAGTGATGAGGAGAGCTCCACATCGCCGACCACGGACCGGCAGTTTGATCTGGCGCGGCTTCTCCGGGAGGAAATGCTGGCGATGGGCATCGAGGATGCTGAGATGGACGAATACGGTTACGTATACGGACATA